>JANLZV010000395.1:0-3795 GCA_031366425.1 Pyrinomonadaceae bacterium
CCACCAGATCCGTCCATGCTTTTTGATCGCCGCGTTCGCACGCGACTATCAGGCAAAGATCGTCTGACTGCAATTGATCAATAAAGTTGTCAATTGACTTTCGCCCAGCCTGCGGATCATCGCGGAGAATGTATTTTTCAACCGTCGCGGCAACTCGCGGCAGCAAATGCTCACGGGTCAGTGAACGATCGTCTGCAGCGCGCGCCAGCAAACGGTCAACGCCGCCGATCAAAACCTCATCGATGTGTTCGGATGCTTGGCTCACGGGGGATTCTTCGTAAATCGCGTTTCGCTCGTTATGCTAACACGCATGGCCCTGGCGGTTAACATAGGCCTCAGTTCTCCAATCTTGGATGTGGAATCGCGGTTCACGTTGCCGCGGCTGCGATTCTTATCAACACTAACTTTGACACGCCCTTGATGCTGGGCTAGATTCAAATTTCACACTAACTAAGGGCGAACTCATCATTCCGGCGAGCGGACCTGAAAGATCACCATGCTGCGAGTCACGGAAATATTCCGTTCCATTCAGGGCGAATCGACGCACGCGGGTAGGCCCTGCACGTTTGTTCGACTCACCGGTTGTCCAATGCGTTGCGTTTGGTGCGACAGCGAATACACCTTCACTGGCGGCGACCACGTAGCGATAGATCAGGTATTGGCCCAGGTGGGAGCGTTTGGCTGCCGGTTGGTCGAAATTACAGGCGGTGAGCCGCTAGCGCAAACTGAGGCGCTCGTTCTAATCGAAAGGCTCTGCGCGGAAAACTACGAGGTGTTGGTCGAAACCGGGGGTTATGTTTCGACCGCGGAAGTTGATCCGCGGGCCTTGATCATTTTGGACGTTAAATGCCCCGCGTCTGGAGAGGAAGCGCGCAACCATTGGCCCAACCTCGATTTATTGCGAGCTGATAAAGACGAAGTAAAGTTCGTAATCGCGGACGCCGGCGACTGGGAATATGCATTAGCCGTAATCAAACAGCACAATCTGGTCAAACGCGCGCGCGCAGTTTTGATTTCGCCAGCCTGGGGAGCAATCGATTTGAAAAATCTCGCGGACTGGGTGTCAGCGAGTGGGCTGGATCTACGCATGCAGTTACAGCTTCATAAATATGTTTGGGGACCGGAGGCGCGCGGAGTTTGATGGGTGGAAACGAAGAGTCAGCATACGAAGTTGCCGACCTAGCGAAGACTGAAGAACAACATGCCGACTTGGGTGTTTGTCTGGTTTCGGGCGGCATGGACTCGTGCGTCACCGCTGCCATCGCCAAACGCGAAACGGCACAGATCGCCTTTCTACACGTTTCCTACGGTCAACGGACGGAAGCCCGAGAGCGGCGCGCGTTTGAAGCAATTGCCGACCACTTCCAAATCCAACAGCGCCTCGTCGTTTCATCAACACACCTCGCCCTGATGGGCGGCTCATCGCTGACCGATAAGGCGATCAAAGTGACCGGCGCGAACCTCGCTGCGCGAAACATCCCCTCTAGTTACGTTCCATTTCGTAACGCGAACCTGTTGGCGATCGCCACCAGCTGGGCCGAGGTCATAGGTGCTGGGAAAATTTACATCGGCGCGGTGGCGGAAGACTCGTCAGGCTATCCCGATTGCCGGCCCGAGTTTTACGAAGCTTTTCAACAAGTCGTGAGTTTAGGCACCAAGCCGGAAACGAAAATAGAGATTCGAACTCCGGTTATCGCGCTGACAAAAGAGCAGATCGTCTCCCTGGGACACGATCTCAAGGCGCCACTCGGACTCACCTGGTCGTGTTACGCGGAGTCTGAAGTGGCTTGCGGAAACTGCGACTCATGCGCGCTGAGGTTGCGCGCCTTTCGGTCGGCTGGGATCGCGGATCCAATCGCATATGTGCTTGACAGCAAGAGGTTTGCTTATTAAGTTTATCGCCGCTTCTTCAGTTGGCAGAGTTACAACCAGGAGTCGGCCCGAGGCATCGTATGGGCTCTCCCGATATCGCATCTTTTGGCAGATCCTTGGAGGAATGTTGATGTTTCATAGATACTTTTTTCCCGCCGTTGCTTGCGCGGTCTTAATACTTTCCACAGCCATTGCAGCTTCCGCCCAATCCGCCCAGCTGCGCGGACACGTTGTTATGAAAGATGCCGCCGGCAAGCTTTCGCCAGTGCCGGATGCCATCGTGGATGTCTTCCGGGTGGACGTTTCTGCGAAATACGAAGCCAAGACAAACAAGAGAGGTCAATTCATCTGGGCAGGCTTGCCGGTCGTGGGTGAATACATCGTTGCGGTCAGCAAGAAGGATGCATCGCCCAGTTATCTTCGTAACGTGAAGGCGGGACGAGAAATCGATTACGAAGTTGAATTAATACCCGGTGGAGATGGGAAGCGCTACACGCTGGCCGAGATCAAAGCCCAAACGGCTAACACTCCCGCAAGCGGCTCTGGTGAAGTGGCCAAGCCGTCCGCCGAAGAGATAGCGAAGCGGGCTGAGATGATTAAGAAGAACAAAGAAATCATTGACGCGAACGCCAAGAACGAAAGCATCAACACGATCGTTAATCGCACCTTCAAAGCAGGTAATGACGCCCTTACCGCCAAGCAGTATGACGAAGCGATCAAGCAGTATCAGGAAGGTCTCGCAGCCGACCCGGAACAGGGTGCGCTTTATTCCAACCTGGCTGCAGCGCTTAGGAAACGTGGCGCGGAACGCTTTAACGCCACGCTAAAGTTGCCAGACGACCAAAAGACTGCCGGCTTTGATGCAGCCAAGCAGGACTTTCGCCAAGCTGCGGAAACTGCCCAGAAGGCAGTGCAGTTTACCCAAAAAGAAGAGCCCAAGACAGATGCTGCGAGTATCGCAAATCAGAATAGTCGTAAACTTTTTGCCCTAAGCGAACGCGTCGAGGCGATGAAGTTGTTTGTGCCAAAAGTCGACCCTACGCAGGCTGACGCTGGAATCACTGCTTACAACGAATACATTGCCGCTCAACCGGATGCGGCGAAGAAGATAACCGCCCGGATGGAGCTGGCTCAGATGCTGGTCGACGCCGGGGCCGGTGATAAGGCGATACTTGAGTATCAAAAGATTCTGGCCGAGAAGCCTGACGACCCGGATGCGATTCTGGGTGCCGGCTTCGCACTTTATTCCACCGGCGATAAGGCGAAATTCCAGGAAGCGGCAAACTATCTACAGCGTTTTGTCGACAAGGCACCTGATTCCCACCCGCAGAAGGACGTCATTAAGGCAGTTCTCGTGGAGCTGAAAAACTCGGAGAACATTGTGCCGGAGAAGACCGTCGCGCCGCCCCGCCGTCGCCGGCCTTAGTTGCAGAAAGCGTTACCAAGCAAGGCCGTATCGGGATCAACACCCTCGATACGGCCTTTTTTCATCTCAGAGACCCCGCACTCGACGAGCAGACGCTCTCCCGCACGTAGGCTCAAAATCCGAGCAAAATCGCTCTTTTTCAGGTCCGCCCTTCCTTTGAGACGACCTGCGTTCAAAAGAAATTTCCCCAAAAGTTTCGCCTTGACACCACTCTGACCAACTTGTACTATGCATGGCCAACGGTGTTTACCGCCGTTCCGCTCCACCAGCCCTGCACCGCATTTCCCGCAGAACCGCTGGCCCATCTCGTGAATCAATTCTTAGTCTTTTCAGTACCGGGGTATCAATGTCGGCAAAACTAGGCGAAATTCTCGTTCGGGAGAATCTCATCAGTCCGCAGCATCTCCGTGAGGCGCTCGATTATCAGCGCGAACACGGTGGCCGCTTGGGATTCAATCTCGTCAAATTAGGATTGGTTTCGGACGACATGATCACTG
>JANLZV010000459.1:0-5384 GCA_031366425.1 Pyrinomonadaceae bacterium
TAGTAGGACAGGCAGGTTGGGAGCAGGTGCTGGAGAATAACAAACAAGCCTTCATGAATCAGTTTGTGCAGCGGACTCGCTTCACGACTGCCTTTCCTGGCACGCTGACGCCGGCAGCGTTTGTCGACGCCATGAATGTGAACGCCGGCAATGCCTTGTCAACAACGGAACGCAATCAACTAGTAAGCGACCTGACGAATGGAACGAAGACGCGGGCGCAGGTGCTGCGGGCAGTGGCGGAAGATGGTGACCTGAACGCGGCGGAGTCGAACCGGGCGTTTGTGTTGATGCAGTTTTACGGCTACCTGAGGCGCAATCCCAACGATGCTCCAGATTCCGACTACACCGGCTACGATTTCTGGCTGGGCAAGTTGAATCAATTCAACGGCAACTTTGTTAACGCCGAAATGGTCAAAGCGTTTATCATCTCCGGGGAATATAAACAGCGGTTTGGGCCATGATGAATTAATGGGACGCCCTTCGCGAAGAACGCACTTCTGGCTGGTGATTATCTGCGGTGTCTGCATATTTCCGCAGATTGCTCAGCCGTCACGCTTGCCGGCACCCGCAGTCCCTCCTGAGCTGGTAGTCCAGACTGGTCATAGTTCAAGAGTAAATTGCGCCGTCTTTAGTCCGGACTCAAGCTGGGTCGCATCCGGTGCTGCAGACAACACCATCAGGTTATGGGAGGTTGCTTCTGGCCGAGAGTTGCGCGCCCTCTCCGGTCATAAGAATTGGATTAAGTCGCTCGCCCTGAGTAACAAGGGTGTAATGCTGGCATCAGGCAGCAACGACCAGACAATCAAACTTTGGGATGTTAACTCTGGCAGCGTTATACACACGCTTGGTGGGCATATCGGCTCGGTCGATGTGCTGGTATTTAGTCCGGATGATCGTTGGCTAATTTCGGGCAGCAACGATCACGCGATCAAGGTCTGGGAAGTAGCGACTGGCAGGGAAGTGCAAACACTGAAAGGCCATACGCTGGCAATCACAGCTCTGGCATTCAGTCCGGATGGAAAGGTGCTCGCTTCCGGCAGCGCCGACAACACCGTGAAGCTTTGGAACACGGATGGCTGGAACGAAACGAAAACGCTCAACCGGCACACAAAGCGTATTTCCACACTCGCGTTCAGCCCCGCAGGCAAGCGTTTAGCCTCAGGGAGCGCGGATGGTTCGATCATTGTCTGGGACGCATCCAACGGCAACGCGCTCGTTACGCTGAAGCGAAGCGCAAGTCCAGTCTTGCAGCTTCAGTTTACAAGTGCCGAAGAATTGTCGTCGGTCGGTACAGATGAAGCTGTGGTTTCGTGGAATATCGCGAGCGGAAAAGAAGTGCGCGCTATTTCCGGGGATTCAGATGTCGGCGAGTGGGTGTTTGCTTCACTGAGCAAGGATGGCAAGCTGCTCGCTTCCAGCGTGGGGAATCGGGTGCTCGAGATAAGAAATACCTCAACCGGATCGCTTGTCACAAGTCTGGAGAGTCATTCCGCTGCCTTCTTTTCAGTTGCCTTCAGTCGCGATGGCCGTTGGTTGGCCTCAGGTACAAACGATCGCTCGATCAGGCTCTGGCAAACTGCGACCGGTCGCGAGATGCCAAAACTGTCGGGCCACACCGGCTGGGTAAAGGCCGTCGCCTTCAGTCCGGACAGTCATTTCCTTGCGTCTGCCAGTAACAGTGGAGAGGTCAAGCTTTGGGACGTTAACACCGGCAAGGAAGTTTACAGCGCGGCTTATCCGAACGAACGCCTCGACGCGATTACTTTTGATAATGACGGAAAATTCTTAGCGACTGCCGGCACGCAACAAACAATTCATCTGCTCAACCTAAGCACCAAAGAGACGCGGACGCTGACTGGGCATCAAGGCGAAATAACCAGCCTCGCGCTGCTCGCCAACACCTCGGTAATTGCCTCTGGCGGTGCTGATAAAACCGTAAAGCTCTGGGACGTACGCAGCGGGGAAGTAGTGAAGACCTTTGCCGGGCTCTCTGATCAAGTCAACACGATTGCGGCGAATTGGACTGGCAAAGTGTTGGCTGCGGGAACTGCAGACGGCAAGGTAACTTCACTCGACATCGCAACCGGGGAGCAGCATCTGGTTGGCAAACTCGGTGGTGAAGTGTTCACTGTCTCTTTCAGCGGCGATGGGAGTTGGCTGGCTGCGGCAGGAATGGATCAGACGGTCAGACTTTGGGAAGCGGAAACCGGAAACGAAGTGCGAACCCTAGCGGGTGCAACTGGCGAAGTTAACAGTTTGGCCTTTGATAAAGATGGACGTTCCCTGGTTTCCGGCAACGGCGATGGCAGCATGACAGTTTGGAATTCCGAGAGCGGAACCTTGCTGGCCACTCTGGTCGCAGTTCCGCTCAAGGACGACTGGCTGGTGGCCACGCCGAGTGGTTTGTTTGATGGCTCACGTGCAGCATGGAAGCTGCTGCTCTGGCGTTTTGCCCAAAGCACTTTCAAAGTGTCACCGGTCGAATCTTTTTTCAACGAGTTCTATTACCCGGGCCTGCTTGCCGCCATACTCGCGGGCAAAACTCCTGAGGCCAAACAAGAGATCGAAAACAAAGACAGGCGTCAACCGCAGATCCGTTTGTCCATGTCAGACCCCAACCGTGCGCCTGACAAGGTTGACGAACGGCTCGTCAAATTGCGGCTGCAAATTACCGAAGCACCTGCTGAAGCGGGTTTTGCGGCTGGTAGTGGCGCGCGTGATCTGCGTTTGTTTCGCAACGGGCTGATGGTGAAGGCTTGGGCCGGAGACGTTCTGCGAGGGCAAAACAGTCAGACTATAGAAACCACCGTGTCTGTTGTTGGAGGGCAAAATGAATTCACGGCTTATGCATTTAATGGCGACAATGTGAAGTCTAACGACAGTGAGTTAACGATCAACGGCGCCGCCTCGCTAAGACGCACCGGGACAGCGTACGTATTGGTCGTAGGGGTGGGTAGCTACGCAAATTCGCAGTACGATCTCAATTATAGTGTGGCCGATGCCAACGCGATGGGCCAACAACTGCAGAGTCAGCAGGAAGGGTTGGGCCACTATCGCCCCATTCAAGTGGTGCCGTTGCTGAATGAACAGGCCACCAAGGCAAATATTTTGCTTGCCCTCAAATTGTTGGCCGGAATCAGCACGCGACCGCTGCCAAGTGATGCTCCTCCGGCGCTCGCGAAGCTCAAGCCAGCCGAGCCGGAAGACGCGGTGGTGTTTTATTTCTCCGGTCACGGTACGGCCCAGGCCGACCGGTTCTACTTAATTCCGCATGACCTCGGATACTCAGGGCCAAGGGCTACGCTTGATAGCGCTGGCTTGGCTTCGATTTTGACGCATTCTATTTCCGACCTGGAACTGGAAGAAGCGTTAAGGCAAGTTGACGCGGATCAGTTACTGCTGGTAATCGATGCCTGCAATTCGGGACAGGCCCTCAACGCTAAAGAAGATCGGCGTGGTCCAATGAACACTCGGGGGTTGGCGCAGCTTGCCTATGAGAAGGGCATGTACGTGTTGACGGCTTCGCAAAGTGATGAAGTTGCTTTCGAATCAGCTGGGCTAAAGCACAGTTATCTCGCCTATGCATTAGTTGAAGAAGGTATCAAATTCGGAGCCGCGGATGCCGACAAGAATGGACAGCTATTGCTGAACGAGTGGTTCGACTATGCGACGGAACGTGTGCCGCGCATCGGAAAAGAGAAAGGGCTAACTGGCAAACAGCTTGAAGAAGTTGACCCCGACGAAGCAAGGGTGCAGCGTCCCCGACTTTTTAATATGCGTGACGGCGGCGCCGAGCGATTTGTAGTGGCCAGGTTGACCGGGGCCAACCGCAAAGACTGAGACTTTTATTCCAATGGATGACAGAAACGAAATAGCGGCTGAAACCGAAACCCGCGAGAAGGACGTCTCAGTAATTTCTCTGGAAACCGTAAGAGGCGACGAACGTGAGGCAATACTCGGGAGCTTGCTTGACGGCCGCTATCTGGTCAAACGCAAGCTTGGGCAAGGCGGATTTGGCGTCGTTTATTTGGCGTCTGACGAGAAGATGATGTCGCGGCCGGTGGTCGTGAAGTGTTTGAATCAGAAAGAAATTGGTAACGAATGGAGCATCAGAAAATTTAAGCAGGAAATGGAGGCGCTGGCGCGCGTTGACCATCCGAGTATTGTCGGCGTTCTGGACGCCGGACAGCTTCCCAGTGGCGAACCCTACATTGTGATGCAGTATATCGATGGTGGAAGTCTTCGGTCCCTGATAACACCTGAGGGTATGGGTTTCTCGCGGGCCGCAAACATAATTCGACAAATTGGTAGAGCTCTTAGCGCCGCGCATGAGCGGGGCATCCTGCACCGTGACCTGAAGCCGGAAAACATCATGGTGCAGAAACTGAGTGGCGGGGAAGAGCAGGTCAAGATCATCGATTTTGGCATAGCCAAAATCACAAATTCCGTGGTGTCGACTACCAGTGCCGGAGATCGTAGCGTGGGCACGATCGCCTACATGTCTCCCGAGCAACTCAGTGCCGGTCCGGTATCGCCGGCAAGCGACGTTTATTGTTTCGCCATAATTGCGTACGAGATGTTGACCGGTAGGCGACCAGCCAATCCGGAGTCAGCTTATCAATTGCTCGAGATGCAGCGCTCGGGAGTCAGAGTAAAGCCGGTTGATTTGCGTCCTGCACTTCCGGATGCGGCGCAGGAAATTATCCTGAAGGGTCTCTCATTTGACCCTGCCGACCGGCCGCAGCGAGCCCGCGAATTTGCCGACGTGCTGGCGGACGTTTTGGGGGGCGACGACGAGCAGACGGTCTTGCAAGCCGGTGCAGCGTATGAACCGACCGTGCGTGACCGCGAAATGACTGCTCAGGCACCGGAGACCGCGCACGTACTCTTCATGGACATCGTCGGCTATTCCAAATTGCTGATTGATGAGCAGCCTGCCTGCCTGCAGCAGTTGCAGGTGATTGTCGGCAAAACGCAGGATTTTGGCCGCAACCAACGCAGTAACCAACTGATCCGGCTGCCCACTGGTGACGGCATGGCGCTGGTGTTCTTTGGCGATCCTGAAGCGCCGGTGAGATGCGCGTTGGAGATCGCTCGCGCCCTGAAAGAGTGTCCCGAAATTCAACTGCGCATGGGCATCCACAGCGGCCTGGTTTATCGCACCTCGGATATCAACACCAACATGAACGCGGCCGGCGGCGGCATCAACATCGCGCAACGCGTGATGGATTGCGGCGACGCCGGACACATCCTCGTTTCCAAGCGAGTGGCTGACGATTTGATGCAGCTCGCGCGCTGGTCGAAACTGCTTCATGAGGTAGGCGAAGCTGAAGTGAAGCACGGCGTTCGTTTACACCTTTACAATCTCTACACCGATGAACTCG
>JANLZV010000461.1:0-1522 GCA_031366425.1 Pyrinomonadaceae bacterium
TCTCGGTTACATCGTTGCCGTCGTTGTGATCGCTGCTGCAACTTCAGTTCTAAAAGTTTTTAGCGTTCACATTAATCCCACCACCGTCGCGCTCGCTTTCCTGCTCATCGTTCTTTTTGTGGCCGCTGCCTGGGGGTCGAAGCCGGCCGTGATTGCGGCGCTGGTTGGAGGGGTTTGCTTCAACTTCTTCTTTCTGCCGCCCTTCGGTTCATTCGGGATTGCTGAACCGGAAAACTGGATAGCATTTTTCGCGTTTCTCCTCACCGCTATCACTGCGGGCCAACTTTCCGCTCGCGCCAGACGAAGGGCCACCGAAGCCGAGGCGGCCCGGCTGGAAGTTGAGCGGCTCTATCGTGAACTTCAATCCTCGTTTGAGCAGGCGAGCCAGGCCAAGGCGGTCAAGCAAAGCGAGCGATTGAAATCGGCGCTGCTTGATGCCGTTACCCATGATCTTCGCACTCCGCTAACTTCCATCAAGGCCTCGGTAACAACCTTGCTCGATGACGAGCGTTCAGTGAAAAGCGACCACGACGCGACTCCGCTTGACGACTGCGGGCGGCAGGAAATGCTGGAAGTAATTGACGAAGAGGCTGATCGGCTCGATCGGTTTATCGGCGGGATGATGGAGCTGGCGCGCATTGAAGCCGGCGAAATGCATCTCCGGCGAAGTTGGGGGTCGATTGAGGAGATCATCGCTGCCGCGCTTTCGCGCGCTCGTCCTTTGACGAAGAGCCATCGGGTTGAGATTGATCTTGAACATGATTTGCCGGCAGTGCGCGTTGATGAACGCGCGCTAAGCGAAGTGGTTTATTCCCTGGTAGACAATGCCGCCAAGTATTCTCCGGCAGCATCGGTGATTCGGATCACGGCCCATCGAGTGGGCGAGTTGATCGAGGTTGCGGTTACAGATGAAGGCAAAGGAGTCGGGGCCGATCTTCGCGAACGCGTCTTCGATAAATTCTTCCGAGCGACCCGCGATGGCGACTTTGGATCGAGTGGGCCCACGGGAACCGGTATGGGCCTCGCCATTGCCAAGGGAATTGTGGAGGCACATGACGGAAGGATTTGGATTACCGACGGACTGGGCGGCAGAGGAACTTCGGTTGTCTTTACGCAGCCGTTGGAAAATGGTGAAACGCCGCGGATGGCCGTCGATGACACGATCTAGAGCGAAGGTTGGGCGGGTTGCCCGTTAAGACAAAAGTGGACCACAAGCCGCGAATTCTAATCGTCGATGATGAACCCCAACTGACGCGGGTGCTGCGGACGGGATTGTCTTCGCACGGGTATGAGGTGCGCGTAGCCGCGGACGGTCTGTCAGCGCTAGATACTTTCGGTGATTGGCATCCCGACGTCGTAGTCACCGATCTTGCCATGCCCAACATGGATGGACTTGAACTCTGCCGCCGGCTCCGCTCGATCTCCACGGTGCCAATTCTGGTTCTTTCGGCGCGTGGTGAAGAGAAGACCAAAGTCGAGGCGCTCGATCTGGGCGCCGACGATTATGTGACTAAGCCCTTTG
>JANLZV010000478.1:0-1986 GCA_031366425.1 Pyrinomonadaceae bacterium
GAGATGAGTTGGGCGCACACCAGTAACAAGCGTTCGCGTCTGGACGGCGTCAAGCAGATCGCACTCATGCCAGCGCGCAGATGTTTCGGGGTCGCGATTTGAGGGTACACGTGAGCGAACTGCATGAACCTCGTAGCCGCGCTCGGCTAGCGGCGCGAGGACATGGCGGCCGATGAAGCCGCTCGCACCCGTGACCAGAACTTTCTTCATGAGTTAAACAGTGGGTACTCGCGATCTCTCTGGATGATGATTCGCTCTTCAACGGATGGCCACTCAATCCCGAAGGCTGGATCGTCCCAGCGCACCCCCCGTCCGCTGTCAGCAACGTAGGGCGAGGACACCTGATAGAGCACCTCAGTCTCGTCAGCCAAAGTTTGGAAGCCGTGCCCGAAATCACCTGGAACGTAGAGCATGCGCCGGTTACTCATAGTCAGCTCTGCTCCGACCCACTGCTTGAAGGTAGGTGAGTGAGGGCGCAGATCGATCATCACGTCATAGATCGCGCCCATCGTGCAGCGCACCAGCTTAACCTGGCCGTGCGGCGCTTCCTGGTAGTGCATACCTCGCAAGGTACCATTGCGTTTGTTGTAGGAAATGTTGCACTCGGCGAGGCGCGGATTTAACCCATGCGCTTCAAACTCGCGCTCCGACCAACTGTGCGCGAAGAACCCACGCTCGTCCTCGTGCCGCTCCGGCTCGATGATGAATGCACCCTGAAGTTTGGTTTCAGTGAAAATCATTTTTTTGCTACGCGTGCTGGGGCGGCCTTAGACGATATTAACTTCCGGGATGGGGACAATAAAGCGCCCGCCGCGCTCGCGATACTCGCGTTGTTGTTCCAAAATCTCCTGGGCAAAATTCCAGGTCAAAAGCAAAACATAATCCGGCATATCTTTAAGCAGCCGCTCGGGACCATTGATGGGCAGATGCGTGCCCGGCGTAAAGTGGCCCTGCTTTACGGTGCTGCGGTCGGCCACGAAGTCTAATAGTTCGCGCCCAACCCCAAAGTGGTTAAGGAGAGTACTCCCCTTGGCTGACGCTCCATAAACCGCGATGCTCTTGCCCTGCGATTTCAGTTCGCGAAGCAATGACACGAGCTCTCTGCGCAACTTGCCGACCCTCTCAGCAAAACCTCGATAAAAATCAAAGCTGGCAACACCCCACCGCTCCTCTTCCTCCAGCAACGCGCGCGTTGCCGAAGAGACGCCTTTCGCGGCAGCAGCTTCATGCACAGCGTAAAGCCGCAGGGTTCCGCCGTGAATTGGCAGGCGTTCTACGTCCTGAATGACGAGTTTGTGACGCCGGAACAAACGATCGAGAGCCGTGAGAGAGAAGTAGCAAAGGTGTTCGTGGTAGATAGTGTCAAACTCCACGCGGTCGATCATGTCCTTCACGTAAGGCACCTCGACCACCGCCACGCCCGTGTCCTTCAGAGCCTTCGCGAAACCCATAACTGTGCCGTTCAGATCCGCTACGTGGGCCAAAACGTTGTTGGCGTGAATAACGTCGGCGCGTCGCCCCTCGCGGTTCAGTCTTTCTCCCAGCTCTGCGCCGAAAAATTCACACAACGTCGGAATGCCACGCTCCTCCGCGACGCTGGCAATATTCGACGCCGGCTCTATTCCGAGAACGGGGATACCCGCTTGGTTGTAATACTGCAAGAGGTAGCCGTCGTTGCTTGCAACTTCGATTACGAAGCTGTCCGGGCCGAGCCCACGCGACTCAGTGACTTCTGCCACGACCTTCTCTGCATGGCGCAACATGGTGTCGGAAAACGAAGAGCGGTAAAAGTATTCGCCAAATAACTTCTCGGGTGACACCGTCTCCGTGATTTGCACGAGCGAACAGCGCGGACAAAAAGCGAGATCGAGCGGACGTCGAAGAATTTCAGGGCTTGTTGTTTGTCGCCTAAATCGGAATAAACCTGACCGATGTTGTTAAGTGCTATGGCTTCTCCTGCTTTGTCGCCTATGGCTCGGCGCAACA
>JANLZV010000453.1:0-2162 GCA_031366425.1 Pyrinomonadaceae bacterium
CGAATTGTTTCAGGCGCTTAAAAAAGAGTTGGGCTGGCTTCCGATTATTGCCGAAGACCTCGGCGTGATTACGGCCGAGGTTGATGCTTTGCGAGATGAGTTTGGATTTCCAGGGATGCGCGTCCTCCAGTTTGGTTTCAACGGAGATCTCAACAACTTTCATTTGCCGAACAACTATCCAGCTAATTGCGTAGCCTTCACTGGCACTCACGATAACGACACGGCCCTCGGTTGGTTTGTAGGCGCTGGCAAGAGCGATCGAGAGTTTTGTCTTGAGTGTCTCCACTCAAACGGCGAAGAGATCCATTGGGACTTCATCAACGCCGTGCTTGCTTCGCCGGCAAACACCGCCATCGTGCCTTTGCAGGACGTGCTCGGGTTGGGAAGCGAAGCGCGCATGAATGTTCCCAACACTGTTGCGGGAAACTGGTTATGGCGTTTTCGAGAAGTCGACTTAACGGAAAAGTTGGCGACTCGATTGAGAGAATTGTCGGCCTTGCATCAAAGAACTCCTCCTGGCGGCGAGCCCGCGACAAATGAATAGCGTCGGGGCACGCGGCTCTGATAAGCTTCGCCCCCGCCATTTCAAAATCACGAAGCTTAATAAAGGGGCACACCCGTATGCGACACACGAAAGCGCTCGTCCTCGGTCTTATTTGCTTGCTGGCGCTCGCCAATGCCTGCGTCTCCGGAACGCAACCAACTAATGGCGGCGGAACCACCGCCGGTACGCGGGCCAAAAAGGGACCAAACGACCCGATCAAAGTCGGGTTTTCCATGGACACTCTGAAGGAAGAACGCTGGCAACGCGATCGCGATTTGTTTGAAAAGCACGCGAAGGAAATTGGCGTGCAGCTAAATATTCAGGTGGCTAATGGAAATGATAGCGAACAGATCAAGCAAGCGGAAAACATGCTGACGCAGGGCATTGATGTGCTCGTAATCGCCCCACACAACAGTGAGATCGCCGCGTCGATCGTCGAATCAGCGCACCGCCAGGGCGTTCCCGTAGTGGCTTATGATCGCCTGATAAAAAATGCTGACGTCGATCTGTATATTTCACATCAGGTGGTGAAGATGGGCGAGATGCAGGCGAAGTATCTGCTTGATCACGTCAACAAGAAGCCGGCAAATTTTGTTGTTGTAGGTGGTTCGCCGACCGACAACAACGCCATCCTGCTTCACGAAGGACAGATGAACATTCTCAAACCAGCGGTCGAGCGCGGGGACGTAAAAATCGTGGCGGATCAATATGCAAAAGAGTGGCAAGCTGAGGCCGCGCTGAACATTGTCGAAAACGCTTTGACTCAATCGAACAATCAGGTTGATGCGGTGGTCTGTTCCAACGACGGCACGGCGCGCGGTGCGGTGCAGGCGTTAGAGGGCCAACACCTGACCGGAAAAGTTTTGGTGTCGGGCCAGGACGCCGATCTCGCCTCGCTTCGTTTGATTGTCGAAGGCAAACAAACGATGACTGTTTACAAGTCGCTGCAGCCGCTCGCCTATGGTGCACTGGATGCGGCAGTGAAACTCGCACGCGGCGAAAAAGTTGAGACTACGGAAACGATCGACAACGGTTTTAAGAAGGTCCCGGCGATCCTGCTCGAACCAGTGGCGGTCGATCGAAACACGCTTCTAAGCACAGTGGTTAAGGATGGTTATCGCAAGCTGGAAGAAATTTGCGCGGGCCTGCCGCCGGAGAAGTGCCCGAAAGAATGAATTTGTTTCGAGTTTCGGGTTTCGATTTCAGCGTTTCGACTGGTGAAACTTGAAACTCAAAACTCGAAACTTCTTTTAGAGATGCCCAACATCGTATAAGTCGATCCCGGTTAAATGAGTTAAGTGATCTTTTGCATGTCAAACTCGAAACTGGAAACTCAAAACTCAAAACTTCTTTTGGAGATGCGCAACATCACGAAGGCCTTTCCCGGCGTGCGCGCGCTTGATGGGGTTAGCTTTGATCTTCATAGCAGCGAAATCCACGCGTTGGTTGGAGAGAACGGCGCCGGCAAGTCCACCTTGATGAAAGTGCTCGGCGGCGTTTACCCGCATCCCGAATACGGCGGGGAAATTTTAATCGAAGGGAATGAACGTCGTTTCGGCAGCGTTCGCGACGCTGAGAAGCAGGGGATCGCCGTCATCTATCAGGAACTGTCGCTCGT
>JANLZV010000456.1:0-1921 GCA_031366425.1 Pyrinomonadaceae bacterium
TGTGCCTACGCCAGGTTCGCTTGGCCCACCGGTCGCGGCGCCGGGTTTGACTGCTGGGAATTTAAGCGTAGCTGAAGTCCAGACAATTATTAGCCAGGCGGTGGCTGCAGCAGCGTCTCTAAATCATCCCGTTACCGTAGCCGTAACAGATCGAGAAGCAAATGTTCTGGGCGTATTCGTGATGACTGGCGCGCCCGCGAGCACCACAATCCGAAGCGTGGGCACTTTGGGAAGCGGCCTCGAGGGCACTGTTGCCCCAGCGCATCTGGCGGCGATTTCAAAAGCTGGAACGGGTTCAATTTTTAGTACGACAGGTAACGCGTTTACCACCCGCACCGCTGGCTTCATTATCCAGGAACATTTCCCGCCTGGGATCGACTTCCGTTCGGGTGGTCCACTTTACGGTGTGCAGTTTTCTTCCCTTCCCTGTTCCGACATTAAAAAACCAGCGTTGCCACTCGGCTTGTCTGCCGATCCCGGCGGCTTACCAATTTACAAAGACGGCGTCGCTGTCGGTGGCGTTGGGATCGAAGGCGACGGGATTTACACGGTGGACCGCGAGCCCCGCGACGACGACCAACCTTTCGAGGAGTTGATTGCCGCATCGGCGGTGCGCGGCTTTGAAGCCCCGGCGTTGATCCGCGCGGACAATATCCTGGCGGACGGCATCAGGTTGCCGTATTCAAACGTGGGAACTCCGCCGGCCCCGGCGACGATTTCATTCGGAAGTTTGCCGGGCGCAGTGATGGTTGGATTTCCAATCCTCAGTGCCCAGACTTCAGCGTTTATCCCGGCTAACGTCGGCGGCATCAGCGGCGAGGTTGATACCCGCTTCTCGCCCTTTGTCGACGGCATTGTACCGGCTGGTCCCAACCGTTTGAGCGCGGCCGAAGTAGGAACTGTGATTGCCCACGCGGCGCAGCAGGCAAACATCACGCGCGCTGCGATTCGTCAACCGCTCGGCAGCAATGCCCGCGTCACCATCGCGGTTGTCGATGCCGCTGGAAACGTGCTCGGCGTGTTTCGTCAACTCGATGCGCCAGTGTTTGGCTTCGATGTATCTGTCCAGAAGGCGCGGACAGCGGCGTTCTTTTCCAACGCAAGCGCGGCCACGCTTCTCAGTAGCGCCGGGTTTGGATCGTACGTTAGTCGCGCTGCCGGCGACGGTCTGAAGCTTGACGGCAGCGTGGCTTTCACAGATCGTGCAGCCGGCTTTTTGCATCGACCGTTTTTCCCTGATGGAATTAACAATTCATCCGCCGGTCCATTCAGCACCGAGTTCGGCGCCTGGAGCCCATTCAATGTGGGACTCCAACTGGATTTGATTAAGTCCAATCTTCTCGTGGCGATAGGCGGCGGCAACGTTCCGTGTACAGCCATTCCGAATCTGCCAAACGGGATTCAAATATTTCCTGGCAGCGTCCCTCTTTACAAAAATGGCGTGCTCGTCGGCGCAATCGGAATTAGCGGCGACGGCGTGGACCAGGACGACATAATCAGTGCGGGAGGTGGGAATGGCTTCTCGCCCGCGCCCGCCATTCGTTCGGATCAGATTTTTGTTCGAGGCGTACGTTTGCCGTTTTTGAAATTTCCGCGTAGCCCGAATCTCTAGCCGGAGCGTCTGCCGTTTCAACTGGCAGCAAAGGTTCCCTTGATACAAACCACAGCGCAGGATCGCGTTAACTCTTTTTTGAAACTCGCATTTGGTTTCGCATTCTCGGTCTGTCTGTCCCTTTCAGTGCAGTGCCAAAACTTAGACGCTACCGCCCCTCGCGGCGTGATCCGATTGCGGGTGCGAGTAGCTACCGGTGAGACCGCCAAAGCCAGCGGTCTCTCACGCAAGCGATTCTTTCTGATTAAAGGCTCGCTGCAGGAAAACAAAACGTTGATCGAAACTGTCGAACAACAGACCGTGGTCTCG
>JANLZV010000532.1:0-5327 GCA_031366425.1 Pyrinomonadaceae bacterium
GGTCGAAGCTTATCGCGAAAAGGAAGCGTCAACCTCATACAGCCAGGGCACGCCCGACGGTTCGCGGCCTGGTCATGTTTTCGTCAACACCTACGATTACGAAAACCAGTTAACGATCAACAACGAAGACACTGCTTACCATGAAGGCGTGCCGGGCCATCACATGCAGATCTCGATCGCCCAGGAGCTGCCCGAGCTGCCGCCGTTTCGCCAGCAAGCGAGCTACACTGCCTACGTCGAAGGTTGGGCGCTCTATGCCGAGCAACTCGGGAAAGATGTTGGGTTTTATCAGGATCCTTACAGCAACTATGGGCGGCTCGACGATGAGATGTGGCGCGCCCTCCGGCTGGTGGTTGACACCGGCATTCATTCCAAAAAATGGGACCGCGAACAGATGGTGCAATACATGCGCGATCATTCCAGTCAAAACGAAGCCTACTTCCAGTCGGAAGCTGATCGCTACATCGCCTGGCCGGCGCAGGCGCTCGCCTACAAGATTGGTCAATTGACGATCCTGCGAATGCGTGAAAAGGCACGCGCGGCGCTCGGATCGAAGTTTGACATCCGCGCGTTTCACGACGAAGTGCTTGGCGCCGGGGCGTTGCCGATGGACGTGTTTGAAGCGCAGATCAATGATTGGATTGAGCGGGTAAAGTCTGCGGGAACTAAGTAGTAACCCGAGACAATACTTGGCGGTAGAGGGAAACTCCGAACCGGGCTGCACGTCCTGTTCGGAGTTTCCTTTTGGCAAAATCGATACCGCCGTTACGGCTGTGGGAAGACCTGCTTTCAAGCAGCCTCTTTTTCCTGGTGGTGATTTCCCTCCTCGTGATGATCTTCCACGTGGTGCGTTTCGTCCACGTGCGTTGTGCCATCGCCGGCAGTCTCTGCTTCCGTTGCATGATGTTCGGCGCCGGCGTGTTCTGTTCCCTGCGCGTGATTGGCAATATCGCTCTTAGCCATAGTTTTCAAAACCTTCCTTTCGCCTGGGTAATTCCCCCATTGAGGGCCTTCACAACTAAGACTTACAAAAGTCGCCCTTAGAAAAATATTTTTGCCGCAACTCCACAAACATCGCAGATGACCATGACCCCGGCGATCTGCGTCTGTAAAATGTAATCTGAGCATTATGAATGCGTGGTTTTTCCTGGCAGGATCGGTAGTTGGCAGATAGTGCTGCGAACGGTACCGAGGATCGACGAATCACACTCCGAAACTTTATCATTCACACATGCTGAAAAAGCTTTTGAGGCGGGTGCTCGTGCTACTGGCGATCTTAGCGATCGCACTCACCGTTTTCTGGTTTGCGCGGCCGGCGGACGTGTCCTTCGACGAAGTTCGGAGTTCAATCCCCAATTCAGAGTACAGCCGTTTCATCGATGTCGACGGCGTGCGCGTTCACTATCAGGAAAAGGGCGTCGGCTCTCCGTTGATTCTGATCCATGGGTTCACTTCGTCGACCTACTCATGGAAAGACGTGTTTGAACCGCTGTCCAAAAACTTTCGCGTCATCGCCGTCGATCTGAAGGGATTTGGGTTCTCAAGCAAACCCGACGGTGATTACACTCGCCGGGCGCAGGCCGTGCTGGTCGGTCACCTGCTGGATCAGCTGAAGATCGACAAGGCGTGGTTTTGTGGACACTCGATGGGCGGCGAAGTCGCACTGAACCTCGTGTTGCAGAACCCAGCCCGCGTTTCCGGATTAATATTGATCGATAGCGCCGGCGTGGCAGTAAAAGGAGGCGGCTCGCTGGCGCCCGGTTACCTGCTGGTCCCCGTCGTGGGCCGGGTGCTGATGGCGTTTGCCCTCACCTCTGACAAACTCGTGCGTGAGGGACTCGAGAAGAGTTTTTTCGACGATTCGAAAGTGACCGCTGAACGGGTGGCCTACTATCATCGTCCGCTCAAAAGCCGCGGCGGACAATTGGCTGCTTTGAGAGCCCGCACGCAGTTTGCGCAGCTTCCCGTTGAGGCCGAAGTCGGCAGAATTACTGTTCCAACGCTAATCATTTGGGGGGCTGAAGATGAATTGATTCCGCTTGAAGCTGGGCACAAACTAAACGCCGCGATCAAGGGTTCGCAGCTCGTCGTTTTTGAACAGTGTGGTCACGCCCCGCAGGAAGAGATGCCCGATCGCGCCCTGGCCGAGATTACTAAGTTCATCGAAATTCAAAACGCCAGACAAACACCGGCTTCAAGCGCAGTGAGGGAACGACTCTGAAAATTCTCGAAACAGATCGACTTATCCTCCGGCGCATCTCGCTGGGCGACGCGCCGTTTATTCTTGAACTGCTCAATGAGCCTTCGTTTTTGCGTTTCATTGGTGACAAAGGAGTGCGCACTCTGGAGGATGCGCGCAACTACATCCTGCAAGGTCCGGTTCGTAGTTATGAACAGTTTGGCTTCGGCCTTTTCCTGGTGGAGCTAAAAGAAGCCGCGGTGTCGATCGGAATGTGTGGACTGCTCAAACGAGAAACGCTGGCCGACGTAGACATTGGCTTCGCTCTTCGGCCGGCGTTCTCGGGCCAGGGCTATGGCTCGGAGGCCGCTGGGGCAACGTTGACCTACGCGGAAGAAGAGCTGGGGCTTAAGAGAATCGTCGCGATCACGTCTCCCGACAACGATGCCTCAATCGCGTTGCTGGAAAAATTGGGTCTTACATTCGAGCGACGTTTGAAGTTGGCTGAGGACGCTCCTGAGGTAAAGCTGTTCGCAGTCGACTTTTGAACCCGCGAATCAACTCTTCGCTGTGGTCGAGTACTTCGCTTTCGGATCTTGGGAACGAATCGCCCATCATTCGCGGGTTTGGTTTTCGAAAATAAAGGGTGGGCCAAGGTTGGCCCACCCGATCTATTTGAACCTGGCTACAAGTAGCTACCGGTTCGTTCTAATCGCTTCCGACTCTTTCTTCCGCACGTAGATCTGGCCTCGCTGGGTCAGTCCTGACTTGTTCGCGACCGCAAAAACCACCGAGTCGACCAAGTCTTTGTTTTCCAGACGAAAGCTGGTAACGCCCGAAACATTTGTGTCCGGATCGCTGTACTGCAACGTCAGATAACGCACCTTGGTCTTGATCAAACCAAGTGGCCAGCCGATATAGGGAATGTTCTGGGCCACAGTGGCAGCAGTGGGGCGTCGCTTTTGCGTGTCCGCAAAGGCCGAAGTTACGGCCTTGTAAGGAATAAAAAACACTTCCTTTTGCTGCTTGTTGAGAAAGAGCAGCCGCTGGTTTAAGTCGTCAAAACTCAGCGTGCCTTCCATGGTCCTGCTGTATCCAAAAATTCCGCCCTCATACTTCGCCTTCATTGACTTCGGCGCGGCTGCAGGTGTCGCCTTCGAGGCATCGGTTGCGGTGGTGTCCATGGGACGCTGCGCGCAAACCACGACTCCCATCGCTACCGTCAAAAACAATATTCCAATCAACTTCATCCGAATATCCTCCCCGAATGCTTTCTGTGTGCGCCTCTAAATAAGAGGCCGGTTATTTCGCGAATGGGCCAACGCGCTCAGTCGCTTCTTTGAAATCAGTGTCGCCGGGCGCCAGGCTGAGTCCCTTTTGATAGGCGGCCAGGGCTTTCGCATATTGCTTGGTGATCTCGTATGCGTAGCCGAGTTCGCGATAGACGTTAACGTCATCGGGCGATTTCCGCGCGGCAGTCTGTAGTGCAACGATCGCCTTCGGGTAATTCTTTGCGCGCGAGTGAGCAATTCCCAGCAGATAAAAGGTGGTGCCCTTCGCATCAGGTCCCAATGCTGCCCGGTCTAACGCCGCGGCCGCTCGGACATACTGTTGCGAAGCAATCAACGCCTGGCCAAAAAGTGTGACCGCCTCAGCATCGGTCCTGACTTTGATCAGGCCTTCGCCGGTGCGAACAGCGTTCAGATAATCAGCAGCGGCTTTGGCTTCGTCCGAGTTGGAAGCTGCGCGCCGCAAATAGACGGAGGTCAACAGATACCAGGCCGCCGCCAGACGTGGATCGTTTACCACAGCACGGTTTAGCGCGGAGACGGCGCCATCGTAGTCGTTCCTGGCAATTGCCAGTTGTCCCAGATAGAAAAACGAAACGGGGTCTTTGGGATTAGCCTTGACCACTGCATTAAAAGTCTTCTCGGCATCAGCCGCTTTTCCGGTCTTGTACTCCGACAACGCGCGATAGTAGAGCATCGAA
Organism: Pyrinomonadaceae bacterium; assembly: GCA_031366425.1. GTDB lineage: Bacteria > Acidobacteriota > Blastocatellia > Pyrinomonadales > Pyrinomonadaceae > PSRF01. Next base: position 4,170 of record JANLZV010000532.1, read on the forward strand.
GGATCGGGCTGCGCGCCTGGACGGGTGGTCGCGGTCACTAGCAAGGGCAACGCTTGCGCGAATTTTTCCGAGAGCACGTAAGCCTGGGCCAACGCATCAATTGTGTTTACGTCTTCGCGCTTGGCTACTTGCTGCAAAGCCAACGCCCTTTCCAGATCGCTGATCGCGAGGTCGTACTGCTTGAGATTCAGTTCGGCAAAGCCGGCAATTTTCCAGGTTTCAGGATCATTGGGAAACTGCGCCGATAGATCCTTCGCCTCTTTGGCCGCAGCGGCAAATTGCTTCTGCTCGAGAAGTTGAAACGCGTGCGCCGTGTCGCCGCTGCTGACCGTGTTTACCACGGGCTTGACCGGCTGCACCTCAATCAAGGGACGGTTCGCATTGCCTTTAGCGACCGAACTGGGTTTTGGCTCAGGACGCAACAACGGTTCATCAGCGGGCGTCACCGGTTGCTTGACGCGGCGCGGTCGGCTCGATTGGGCAGTCGCAGCACCGGCCAGACATAACACCATGGCCGCGATTGAAAGAAGTCTGAAATATCCGTTAGTCATAGGAAATCCCTGGGGGAGAGGGTTTGTTGGCACGAAAAGTTCAGTAAAGAGCATGTTTTCGGATGCCGCTGACCGATTTTTGGTTCGCCTACCTCAATGTAACGCAAAGCTAACGGCCGCGCTAGACAAGGCGCCGCCAGTTTGGCCACGAGATGTCGATCGAAAATAAAAAAGGGGCACGGCCGACCGTGCCCCTGATTTAATTAGGACAGCTCATTAGGCCGTCCTGGTTTGAAACAGACTCGCCGTCTGTCTTGCGAAACTAGAAACTCAGCTTCGCTCCAAATTGGAATTGACGCGGGTCAAACGACGCTGTGGGTTGGCTGAAGTATCGGCCATTCCCCGCGCGCTGATTAAAGGCTTTCACATCGTCGATAAACGGCGACGCAGAACCTTCATTAAAGCGATTGAACATGTTGAAGCCTTCGGCAATCAGGTCGAGACGAACGCGCTCGCCGAAGCGAATCGCCCGAGTCAGGCGCAGATCTAGCTGTGAAAATCTGTGCGTGATGCCCGCATTTCGTCCTAGACTTCCCGAGGTGAAAACGCCATTTGTGATTAACGGCGCACATCCAACTGCTCCCGCCACACAAAGCGTGCCGTCGGC
>JANLZV010000598.1:0-4086 GCA_031366425.1 Pyrinomonadaceae bacterium
CTCGGCGATTCTGAAGCTGTGGATCGCGTCCTTGCGCACGATGGACCATTCGACGCCGACGCGGCTGACGAGGCCGGACTGATCACCTTTATTCCCGACGAGCTGGATTGGGAGGATGAGATTCGCGTGGCAATCGAGGAAAGAACTTCCTTGTCGCCTGACGCGTTGACGGGCATGGAAGCTTCACTCCGTTTCGCGGGACAGGAAACGATGGACACGAAAATCTTCGGCCGCTTGACTGCCTGGCAAAACTGGATCTTCCAGCGGCCCAACGCAGTCGGCCCGCAAGGCGCGCTAACAAATTACGGCAAGCCGACCCAGTCTAAGTTCGACTACCGTCGAACTTAGTTTTCAGTTTTCAGTTCTCGGTTTCAGCAGGACGACGATGGGCTCGCAATCTTACAAAGACCTAATTGTTTGGCAAAAAAGCATTGCCCTGTGCACTCAGGTTTATAAGATTTGCGAAAACTTCCCGAAGAGTGAGCTATACGGCCTTGCTGATCAGATGAAGAGGGCGGCAGTTTCAGTTTCGTCCAACATAGCCGAAGGACAAGCACGACAACACGTTGGAGAGTTTCTGCATTTCCTGTCGATAGCTAATGGTTCTCTCGCCGAGTTAGATACGCAACGCATAATCGCCACAAACCTGAGTCTCATCAGTCCGGACTCCGCGACCCTACTCGATACCAACATCACTGAGATTCGAAAGATGCTGTACGTGCTAAGAGCCGCACTCAAAGCCAAAAAGTGAAGAGCGAAAACCGAAAACGGAAAACTGAAAACTGTTATGAATCTATACGAACGCATCCCTAACAACGTAAATCTCAGCGAAGATAAGAAACTTCAGCGGGCCCTCGAGAAGTGGCTGCCGAACTATCTCGACTGGTGGAACGAGATGGGCCCTGACGGGTTTCAAACCAAAGACGTTTACCTCCGTACCGCGATCAGCGTCGAACCTGACGGCTGGGCCAACTTCGATTTTGTGAAAATGCCCGACTATCGCTGGGGCATCTTTCTGAAACCCGCAGCTCCAGGTGCGACGATCGGGTTTGGCGACAACGTGGGACAGCCGGCCTATCAGGAAGTGCCGGGCGAATTTCGTAATTCGTTGCGGCGGATCATCGTCACCCAGGGCGACACCGAACCGGCATCGGTCGAACAGCAGCGTGAACTCGGCAAAACCTGCCCTTCGCTTTACGACCTGCGAAATCTTTTTCAGGTAAACGTCGAAGAGGGCCGGCATCTGTGGGCCATGGTCTATCTGCTGCAACGTTATTTCGGACGCGACGGACGCGATGAAGCTGATGCACTGCTCGAACGCCGCAGCGGCTATCCCGACAAACCGCGCATCCTCGAGGCCTTCAATCAGCCCTGCGATGATTGGTTAAATTTTTTCTGTTTCACCATGTTCACTGATCGCGACGGCAAGTATCAGTTGTCCGCGCTCGCTGAATCTGGTTTTGAACCACTCGCCCGCACCTGCCAGTTTATGTTGACCGAAGAAGCGCACCACATGTTCGTCGGCGACACCGGGCTAAACCGCGTGGTCAAGCGCACTGCGGAACTCATGAAGGAAGGCGACGTACGCGAGCTTGGCGGCATTCCCCTCGACATCATTCAAAAGCACATCAATTTCTGGTTTAGTTATTCTTTGGATCTCTTCGGCGGTGAGATCAGTTCAAACTCGGCTGACTTTTTCGCAGCCGGGCTGAAGGGCCGTTACAAGGAACAGGAGCAATACGCGGATCACGTGGTGGCCGAACAAAATTTCACGATGAAGGTAGTGGAAGACGGGGCGTTGAAGGAACGCGAAGTCCCGATGCGCAACGCGCTCAACGAGGTATTGCGTGGAGAGTATGTGCGAGATTGCGAAAAAGGGCTGGCGCGCTGGAACAAGACACTGGCCACGGCCGGGTTGAGCGACCGGCTCTATTTGCCCAACCCTCGGTTTCATCGCCACGTCGGCGAATACGCTCCACACTCTTTCGACATCGAGGGCAATTTGATGTCGACTGAGGAGTTTATTACTCGCAAAGCAGAGTGGCTACCGACGATCGAAGATCGCGAATACGTGCGCAGCCTGATGCATCCGGTAACGGAGCCAGGGAAGATAGCCGGTTGGATCGCCCCGCCCGCGGCTGGGGTGAAGGGCAAACCGTTCGAATTTGAATACGTCCGGCTGTAACTCAACGTTAATAGGGACCGCGGGCGCCCGCGGTCCCAGCAGCGGTCCCAGCAGCGGTCCCGGCGATACGACGGCCACTTTGATTCAAGAATGAGCGTTAACCATCAAACAGAATTTTCGAAGCACGACCAAAAGCTGGAGTTCATTCTCCGCAATGCCGCCCGCATCTTCGCCGAGAAGAATTACCATTCGACAACCATGCGCGACATCTCGCGCGCTACGGGCGTCAGCCTCGCCGGTCTTTATCATTACTGCAAATCAAAAGAGCAACTGCTCTTCCTGATTCAGGACAACTGTTTTGGACGGGTGCTCGAACGCCTCGAAGAGCGACTGCGCGAGGCTGAAGATCCTTTGAGCAAGTTGCGAATATTCATCGACAATCACCTTTCGTTCTTCGCCGCCAACATGGCCGAGATGAAGGTTTTGTCACACGAGGCCGAATCCCTCGCCGGCGATTTACATGCGCACGTCTCCACGAAGAAAGACAAATACACGAGGCTCGCCCGCAAGATTCTCAAGGAGCTTCAGCAGGACCAGTCGCAGCCCGCGCAAATCGATCTGACAGTGGCTACCTATGCCCTCTTCGGCATGATGAACTGGATCTACAACTGGTATGATCCCGCCGGAAAGCTTAAAGTCACCGAGCTGGTCGATAGTGTGACGCGCTTATTTCTGCGCGGATTTGTTGCCGGCGGGCTGACTGAAGAACTGGACATCGCGCCGAAATCCGTTCGCCAGCCCATGAGTGTTTGGCGCAGCACACTCTAAGATGTAACGCAAACTGTTAGTTTGCGTCCGCCCCAAACCTGAAGGTTGGGGCAGCGAAACAACCGCAAACTAACAGTTTGCGTTACGGAGAAACTTGAATGGCCGAAGCTGAAGTTCAATTGCAGGACCCGACACCGAGTGGGGAGCTGGTCCAATATCGCAGCGAAAACGGGATTGCCTTTCTGACCCTCAACGATCCTCCAGCGAATACTTACACCCACGAGATGATGCAGGCGCTTGATGCGCGGATTTTGGCGGCGCGAATGGACGACGGCGTCCAGGTGATCGTGATCACCGGCAACGGCGAAAAATTTTTCTGCGCCGGCGCAAACATCAACATGCTTTCGGGTGTGACTCCAACCTTCAAATACTATTTTTGCCTTCATGCAAACGAAACGTTGTCGCGTTTGGAGCAGACTCCCAAACTTGTGATCGCGGCCATTAATGGGCACTGCGTCGGCGGCGGATTGGAAGTGGCGATGGCCGCCGATATTCGCCTCGCTCGTCGCAACGCCGGCAAGATGGGGCTGCCGGAAGTTTCCCTCGGCGTTTTGCCGGGAACTGGAGGCACGCAGCGGTTGCTGCGGATCGTCGGCAAGTCGAGGGCGATTGAATTGATGGTTACGGGCCAACTTTTTAACTTTGAGCGTGGGGCCGAACTCGGAATAGTAAATCAGATCATCGACGCGGAAACCGGCGAGCAATTCATGCAGGCGGTTACAGAATACGCCGCGCAATTTACCTTGCCGAACAAAGCCGCAGGCGCAGTGGGCCGAATCAAGCGCAGCGTGCAAACGGGCGCAGAGGTTTCATTCGAATCGGCACTTGCACTCGAGCGCGAGTTGCAGCAGCAACTCTTCCAGGGAGACGACGCCCGGGAAGGACTCGATGCTTACGTTAGTAAACGCAAACCGCAGTTCACCGGGAAGTGACGAGAAGTGAAAGGGGAAGAGTGATGAGTGATAGGTGAAAAGTGATAAGTGAACGTTCTACTTATCGCCCATCACTTATCACTCTTCACTCATTACTCTTCACTCATCACTCATCACTATTCACTTAATCTTATGTACGAGAACATCGACATCGCCGAAGACTCCGGGGTCACCACCATCACGCTCAATCGGCCGGAGAAG
>JANLZV010000638.1:0-9175 GCA_031366425.1 Pyrinomonadaceae bacterium
CTTGAACGCATAATTTTGCGGTCGGGTGACCCGCGAGCGTTCGCATTGAACGCAGCCAAGGCTGCGGGCGAGGGCGCCCGCGCTCCAAAATAGCCGTTTTCCTCGAACACCTGGCTCGACATAAAAAAGGCGGGACTCCATCGTCCCGCCGATCAATCCGTTGCCCGCAGTATTTACTTCTTAGTCCGACGCTGGCTGACCGATTAGCTGCGCAAACGAAACGGGTAAACCGTCTGGATCGATGGCCACGGCCAGCTTGATGCCTTCGCCTTCTCGTTGGGTGGGAGGCATCACAAAGCGAATCCCCTTCGCCTGCAACTCCTGATACGTTTGGTCAACATCCGCCACGTTAAATCCAATTGAGCAATGACCGGCTTGCTTTGACGGGTCGCCCGCCGGCGGGCCCGAGGCCGGGACTCCGCCACCGTGCAGAGCCAGCGTCGTCGATCCGGTTTGAAACTCAGTCCATTCGGGTGATTCAAGCTTGAGCGGAATACCCAATTTGTCGCGATAAAACTCGATTGACCGCGCCATATCCGACACTACCACCATGGTGTAGTCGATTTGCTTAAACATTTTGCCTCCTAAATAACACGCCCAGCTGACGTGACTTCTAATCTATTTGTTCCGAGTCCTTGATGTGCCTGCGCTAAGCGCGATGATTACGTCAAACTCGTCTTTGGTCAACGGCATCACCGAGAGTTGCGATTGGCGAATCAAAGGCAACTGACTGAGACGTTTGTCGTAACGAATCGCCGCCAAAGGAACCGGATTCTTGAGTGCCTTGACCGGCTTGAGGTCGACTGCTACCCACTGTTCATCGTCCGCTGTCGGATCGGGATAGGCACTTTTCACTACTTCAGCAAGGCCAACTACTGCTTTGTCTTTTCCGGAGTGGTAAAAGAGCACTCTTTCCCCAGCAGTCATCTCTCGCAAATTATTTCGCGCCTGATAATTTCTCACTCCAGACCAGTCGGTCTCGCCATCAGTGACGAAGTCGTCCCACGAATACGTCTCGGGTTCCTGTTTCACCATCCAGTAACTACCTTTTGTCTTTTTTTTCATTTGTTGCCTTCTCGCTTTTGCGCGTTAGACGTGGGACGACCTAGAATACGAGGCGTTCGATCAGGAAATTTCACTCAAAACCAGGAGCCTTCATGCTTGAAGCAGGAAACACCGCGCCCGCCTTTACGGCCACTGACGGAAACGGCGGAACCGTGCGGCTAAAAGACTTTCGCGGCCGAAAAGTAGTTCTTTATTTTTATCCGAAAGATGATACGCCTGGATGCACCAAAGAGGCTTGTTCGTTTCGCGATGCCTTCGCGGAATTTCAAAAGCGCGATATCGAAATCCTGGGTGTTTCAATTAACGGTGAGGCCTCTCACAAAAAGTTTGCCGCCAAGTATGAACTTCCTTTCACTCTCCTCGCCGATCCTGAGCATGTGATCTCAGACGCTTACGGGGTTTATGGCGAAAAGAAATTCATGGGCCGCACTTACATGGGTGTGAAGCGAATAACCTTCCTGATCGACGAAAAAGGCAAAATCAGAAAGGTGTTTGAGAAGGTTAAACCCGAGGAACATGCCACCGAAGTACTCGAAGCCTTCGCCACGTAGACTCCGGTCCTGGTGTCACGCTGATCCGATTCGGGACGGTACGACTAGGCTGCCACCCAGCCGCCAATCTTCTCCGGTTCGCCTTCAGGCCGCTTGCCGGGCATTAAACCCTGTAGCGCGCTAAACGAACTCGGTACGTCCATTTTTCGGTGGGGCACCTTCGCATCGCTCCCGTAACGGGCCAGTTCCCTTCTCGGTTCGTTAATAAAATACCTGCGGGTATTGTCTACCAATTCCGTTCGAATCTCACGTGTCCAGAGCAGCAGGTTAGCCAGCGCGTCGCCCACTTCGTCGTCGCTCAACTGAGCGCCCTTGCGAATTTCCTTTTGCGTGCGCGCGCCGCCTTTGATCACTTCGCGTACGCGGTCAACGGGCGACATCTGGCTGAGCATCCTGGGGTAATGCGACGGCGAAGGGGTTTCGCCTTCCGCCAAAGGCAGGTCCGCCTGATCAGTCGAGGGCAGACTCTTTCCACGGCCTCGCGATGACCGATAATCCTTCAGCGCCCGGCGGCTGTCAGTTACTTTTTTACGGATGCAACTTTTGCAGTAGAGATTTCTGCCGTCGGGTCGCGCACGGCAAACACCAAATTCGGACAAAGGCAGGAGTTGGCAACAAATGGGGCAGTTCTTGCCGCCGTCATCAATTTCTTTCGTCATTTCAACGCTCCAATCAAACTTTCGGGGTGGAGGGCCACGCTGAACAAACGAATATCCGACGACCGGAATCTGCGATCCCGGCCCTGTGATTGGCGTTGAGTTGATTTTCGGCGACGAGATCCGCTTGGGAATATCGCCTGGGACAAGTCTTGAGCTTCCTCCACTGGATGAAGGCAAAGCTCGTTTCATACCTGACTGAAGATCGTGTAGCAGGTCAGCGGGGGCCTGGCAAAAATTTATAAGAGCGAGACAACCTACCAACAGCAATCAAATATCAGGTCCGACTTAATCAACGCATCACTTCGGCAATTAATTGCTTTCAGCGAGGGAGTCGCATTATAGAGATCGGAAAAGTTTTTGCAACCCCTTTTTCGATTTCAAGTGGTCCATATTTTATTCACTTGTAAACGATCAATTATTCGAACGCGCGCAGTCAATTTCTAAACTGCAAACAACTCCATCGCGTGAGGATAGATGATCACTTGAAGCAAATTCTTAATCGCAAAAAATATTTGCTTCAATCGATTTTTGAATTTTTGCTTTTCAATTTCGCTCGCAAAATTGCGCGCTTTGAAAAATCCATAAACCGTTCGCCCTCTGTTTGGCGCAACAAGTTCCGATCACCCCCGCGTGGTCCTACCATTAGTAGTCCTTGGATCGACACGCGCGCAAAACTTCGAAATTGAAAACCTGATCTGAATCGAACATATTTTTTTGGACGACGCTCGCGGGGAAGAGTTACACGAGGTGGCGATGTCAAACAAAGTTACGTTGTCAAACAAAGTAAGTGCGTGTCGTGACTCTTGCGTGGCCGCGTCAACTCATCTCAAGTGTAAGAATGCGCACAATCATTTCGACGGCTTTCGATCTTTCAAACGATAGACAAACTTCAATCCCGACCAAACCTCATTCACGGCACAAATTTTCACGTCAACAAGTCCGGCATCCAGTCCAATTCGTTGCACATTGTTGAAGTTCAAATCGGTTGGAACGTTTGCACTTTTTTTCGGCCAGGCAATCCATAGCATTCCGTTCGGCGTAAGCTTTCGCGCCAGCACGGGAAACGTTTTTCGCAGTCTTTGCTCATCGTCGACGAATGAAACAATCAGATCCAGGGGTTTTCTGAGAGCGCCGACAAAAATCGTGACCCCGTCTGGAAGTTTTCCCAGTTCCTGATCGAAGCCAGGCGGCGAATTAACGAGGCCTACACGTGAGCCTTCCTTAATTCCGAGTTTTTTTATCAAGGGCGTGCTTGAGTAACCGGCCATTAGAATTCTCCCGACTAATCAGGTTGCGCTTACCACCAACGCAGAATTTTCCACCAACCAAAGCCGAAAATTGTCCAGATAAGAATATTTGGCACTGAGACCAGCAGTCCCAGCAGCCACCAGGTCCGCTGGCTGACATAGCCGGCGCCAAAGTAAATGGGTGCGGGCGTCGTGCCGTAATGCGTGAGTGAAGCGTTTAGATTGGAAAAGTATGCGAGCGAAAGCACAGCCAAATACGGCGGAGCGCCGGCGGCGAGAATCACAATCAAAAACGGCGTGTACATTGCGGTCGCGTGAGCGGTGATGCTGGCAAAACCGTAGTGGACGTAAAAATAGATCAGCAGCAGTGCGCCAAGCGCGAGCCACCAGGTCCAGCCAGTTGTAAACCACGCCGCTGTTTCAGCAAATCGCTTGGTGATTCCCGTTTCGCCGAGCGCTTCCGCCATTCGCACCAGACCGCCGTACCAAATAAAAACGTCCCAAGCGCCGCGCTCGCTGATGATGTCGTCCCAGCTCAACACGCCGGTTAACAATAATGCGCAGACACCAAGCAGAGGCGGAATTGAATAATCAAGTTTCGCGATGTAACTGAGGAATCCAATTAATCCCTGCGAGGGGAAAATGTTTGCGACCGTTGGAATCGCCCCGCCCAGCCCGCGAATCATCCACATCACGGCGACTACGATAAACACCGCGAGTAAAAGTTTTTCTTCCCACTTCATCCGGCCCAGGCGTTCCAACTCTTTGCGCGCGAAGTCTGCTGCCGCCGGCGTTCGTTTTATTTCCGGAGGAAAAACCCGGTAGAGGACTTGCGGGACCACGACCAGCGATATCAGCCCCGGCACAATCGCTCCCAATAACCAACGGGTGTACGTCAACTCAATTCCCGAAACTTGCTGAGCAAACTTGGCGATCAAAATATTCGAAGCTTGCCCGGTCAAAAACGTGGCGCAGATAATTACGTCGCATTGGTACAGCAAGACCATCAGGAAAGCGCCGAGACGACGCGCGGTGGGACCGGGCCTCGACTCGTAAGCTTCGGAGAGACTCTTCGCGATCGGGAAGACTACGCCGCCGGATCGCGCGCCGTTTGAGGGAATAATGCTCGCTAAAAGAAAATCGGTTGAGATCAGTGCGTAGCCAAGACCGAGTGAGTGGTGTCCGATCGTGCGGATAAAAATGTAAGCGATTCGGCTTCCGAGTCCGGTCTTGATCATCGCCCGCGAAATGAAAAAAGCGGCCAACACCAGCCAGACAATTGGGTCAGCATAACCGCCGAGCGCTTCGCGCACCGGGAGGGCGCCGAAGATAGCGACAGCAGAAATTCCCAACAACACCATCGCCCCGCCCGCGATGGGACGAAGGATGCAGCCCACGATGGTGGCGGCAAAAATTGCCAGCAGACGCCACGACTGAACGGTGATTCCCGCCGGAATCGGGGCGAAAGAGATCGCGAGGGCAACCGATAGCACGGCAGCCCAACGAATCAGTTTGCCGGCGAGGGGTGAACTTCGGCGCTGCTTCAGCGCTGAAGTGTCATCATTTTCGCGAGATCGCTCCGCTTCGTTCATCCTGGCCAGCCTCCGCCCGTTTCATGAAGCAAAAAGACCGTGGGATACTATTCTTTTGAACCGAGACGTCAAGAAAGAAAAGCTGTGATTAATTCGGGGGACTAGCCCGACATCATAGGCGAACTAAAACCAATGCAGGCCGGCAAACGTATTTTCCACCGGAGCTAGCCAGTTAAAAAGCAATGCTGATCAAGAAACCTGAAGATATCAAGTCCAGCGAAATCACGGACAAAAAGGCGTATCTCAACCGGCGCACGTTTATGCGCGGCGCTGCACTCGTGGGAACCACCGCGGCCACTGGACTGCTTTATCGAAAGCTGAACGGATCAAATCAGGAAATAACTAAGGGCGAAAAACTCGAAACCGCGACCCAATCGCCACTCGCGGATCGTGCGCGTCTTGGTTTTACCACCGACGAAAAGTTGACGCCCCTCGAAAGCATCACCAACTACAACAATTTCTATGAGTTTTCCACGGTCAAGGAATCTGTTGCTTATGCCGCCAAGGGTTTCAAAACAAACCCCTGGAACGTTTCCGTTGAGGGACTGGTAAACAAACCCACTGTATTTGGGCTCGAGGACCTCCTGAAGTTTCCGCTTGAGGAACGAATCTATCGCTTACGCTGCGTTGAACGCTGGTCAATGGTGATTCCGTGGATCGGTTTTCCTTTGGCTACGCTGCTGGAAAAAGTTGAACCGAAATCGGAGGCTAAGTTTGTCGCGTTTCAAACGCTATTTGATCCGAAGCGAATGCCAAATCAGGCGACTGGCGTACTGCATTGGCCTTACGTTGAGGGGCTTCGGCTTGATGAGGCGATGCATCCCCTCACCATCCTGGCTACCGGGCTTTACGGCGAGACTCTGCCACCGCAAGACGGTGCTCCGGTTCGACTAGTGGTGCCCTGGAAGTATGGATTCAAGAGCATCAAGTCAATCGTGAAGATTAGCCTGGTCGCGGAAATGCCGCCGACTACCTGGAACATTGAGGGGCCGAGTGAATACGGTTTTTATTCAAACGTTAATCCGAATGTAGCCCACCGTCGATGGAGCCAGGCAGAAGAGCATCGCATCGGCGAATCGAGCTTTACCGCGCGCAACACGCTGCTTTTCAACGGTTACGGCGATCAGGTGGCGGGGCTTTATCAGGGAATGGACTTGCGGCGGAATTTCTAAAACGGATTTATGAAAGACACGCGCTTCGCCAAGTTCATCCTCTTCGTCAACGCCCTCGTGCCGCTCGCGTTGATGATTTGGGACGTTTATCACAAACGCGCCGGCGCGAATCCCCTCGAATTCGTTACCCGCACTACCGGAATGCTGACGCTCGTCTTTCTGCTGATGACTCTGGCCGTTTCTCCTGTCCGGCAGATTACGGGTTTGAATTGGCTGGTGCGATTTCGCCGCCTGCTCGGTCTGTTCGCTTTCTTCTACGCGTTCCTCCATCTCCTGACTTACCTGTGGTTTGATCGTTATTTCAACCTGAGGAGCGTGCCAGGCGACATTGCTTCACGCCCGTTCATCGCAATCGGAATGCTGGCGTTTTTCCTGTTAGTGCCGCTCGCGATCACTTCCACAAACAAGATGATTAAGCGTCTGGGTGGAAAACGTTGGAGCAAACTTCATCAACTCATTTACCTCGCCGGAGCGGCCGGAGCGATTCACTTTTGGCTGCTCGTTAAATCGGATACCCGACTACCAGTTACATTCGGTTTTGTCTTGCTCCTCTTGTTAGCGCATCGGCTTTTTGTAAAGTTTTATCCTCCGGTGAAGCCGATCACTGAGAGTGCCGCGCTCCCGCGCGACTAATCCGGCATCTACAGATGGCGACGATTCAGCTAGAATCTCCGCCGATGAGCAATTCAGTCTTGCGTTTTTCAAGTCGCGTTGAAAACTACGCGAAGTATCGGCCCACATACCCGACCGCGGTGATCGACATCCTCGCGGAAAACTGCGGCTTAGCTCCCGATTCAACTATTGCTGACCTTGGTTCCGGTACTGGCATTCTGTCCGAGTTGTTTTTAAGGAATGGAAACCGCGTGATCGGCATCGAGCCAAACGCGGCGATGCGGGCCTACGCCGAGCAGGATTTGAGCCAGTTTGAACAATTCCAGAGCGTTGACGGCACTGCGGAAGCAACAAGTCTCGCCTCAGCTTCCGTTGATTTTGTGACAGCCGCCCAGGCGTTTCATTGGTTTGAACGGAGCAAGGCAAAGGTGGAGTTTGCGCGCGTCCTGAGGCCCGGTGGATGGGTCGTGCTGCTGTGGAACGAGCGCCGACTGCATTCGAGCGATTTTCTCCGCGACTATGAACGACTTCTGCTCTGCTATGGATCAGATTATGCGCAAGTGCGTCACGAGAATGTTGACGCAGAAATTATGGCGTTTTATGCTCCCCAACTTGTTTCGTTAAGAAGCATCGAGAATTTGCAGCATTGCGACTTTGAATCGCTGAAAGGCCGAACACGTTCGGCGTCGTATACTCCCGAACCCGGAGATGCAAACTTCGACGCGATGTTTTCAGAACTCGCGACGATGTTCGACAAACACCAGAAAGACGGCACGGTCACGATTGAGTACGACACCAGGGTTTACTTCGGACGCCTCCAAAACTGAATCGCGAAACTGAGACTGAATACCCGGCTGACAATAAATATGCAGCTGATCAAAACTGCGCAACACTACAGCCGGATCGTCGAACTGGGACTGCAGAAGCTGCGTTACTCGCGCCGTGGCCGCTTTTCCCACGCGAATGAGCAGCAGATTCTCCGCGACTACATCAATCAGTTGCTGACTCCAAGTTTCGCGCAGACAGTGGTAGACATTGGGGCCGGAAACGGTGTGCGCTGGTCAAATAGTTACGCGTTGGTGCTGGAAAACTGGAAAGCGTTGGGTCTGGAGGCGGATCAGCAGAAATATGAACTGTTGGCGCGGGCCTACAAAGACTTTCCGAGCGCGCAGGCTAGGCAAAGCCTCGCCGCTCCCGATAACATCTGCGAGATTCTGGCAGACGCCGGGATCGAAAAGCAGTTTGGGGTCCTTTGCCTGGATATTGACGGAAACGACTATTGGGTGTTGGAGGCAATCTTGACGCGCTTCCGGCCGGGTTTAGTGGTTACAGAAATCAATGAAAGCATTCCGCCGCCCCTCCGGTTCGTAGTTAAGTTTGATCCCGATTTTCAACTGCGCTACCACTTCTACGGCTATTCCATTTCGGCCCTGGAAGATCTTTGCGAGCAACACGGCTACGGCATTTTGCAGCTTGAATACAACAACGCGTTTCTCGCGCCGAGAGAACTCGGCGGCGCCCATTTTCAGGACGCGAAAACTGCCTACATGAACGGTTATCTAAATCGCACGGATCGCAAAACCAGGTTTGCTTCAAACCTGGACATGGAGGTGTTGCATTCACTGGAACCCCAGGAAGGTATCAAGTTTGTGCAGCAGTTTTATGCTAACGACGCGGGGAAATTTTACCTCGCAACGGAAGGTTTAACAGACAGTCTGTCACCAAACGGCGACTCCACCGAGCACTCCCGATGAACAAAGAACGACGCACCGATGACCGTGTCTCGCTGAATCTGGCCGTCCGTTGGGACGGGCTCTCAGGCGCGAGTGAAGCGAGAATTGAAGACTTGAGTTTCGGCGGCTGTTTTGTTAACACGCGGGGCTCAGTAGACGTCGGCGAGCTGCTGACGATTGAGATCCAATTGCCTTCCGGCGAATGGCTGCAACTCCGCGGTGAAGTCACCTCGTTCCAGCCCGGCATCGGCTTTGGACTCGTATTCCCCTTCCTGACTGGGGAGGAAGAAGAGATGCTGCGCGAATTGGTCGCTTAGCCGGAACCCTCCCGCTTTGAACTAACCAGCGTCAGTGTCGTAAGGCCTAAGGGGGTAAAGAGAATGTATTGCTCAACTTGCGGCGTAGCTGTGGCTCACTCGCTACGCGGTTCAAATTTCGCGGGTGCCAGTTCACGTCGGACCGTCTACTGATTTGGCTTCTTTCTCGCCTTCACGTCGCTCATCACAATATTGATTCCCAACGCCAGGCCGCCGATGGCCGCAAT
>JANLZV010000656.1:0-6841 GCA_031366425.1 Pyrinomonadaceae bacterium
CGGCACTTATCACATTCAGATTTGCAAAACGCTTTCGTGCAAGATCATGGGCGAACCCGGCATTACCGAACAGGTCTGTCAGAAACTGGGAATTAAGCCCGGAGAGACAACTGCTGACGGCCGGTTCACTGTATCGCTCGTGGAATGTCTCGGTTCGTGCGGCACGGCCCCCATGTTTCAGATCGGCTTTGATTATCACGAGAACCTGACCCGGGAGAAAGTGGATCAGATTCTGGATTCGTTGCCCTAGTAAATAGATGGTTGCCGCTAGGACTACATTTGTTATCTGTCTAGGTCTTGCAATTAGCGCTTGTAGTAGGTCTGGGCCGGCTGTGTCGCAAAGATTAGAACCGGCAAGCGGTCCATTGCCGGCAACTGAGAAGCCGAGAAAGCCGCTTTCGGAAATCGATCTCTCAAAGATTGGCCACATGGCGCCAAAAGGTAGAGTGCAGGACAAGGACTACAACGATTTAGAGGTCATCGATCAATTGATAGCGAATGGTAAGGACTCAATTCCGTACCTGATTGGCAAACTAGACGATGAAACAATCGTCCACCAACCTCTGGCTGATTTCTGGCCGGAGTTAACCATTGGGGATGTGGCTCTCTTCATTTTGTCGGATTTTTCGCTCGATTCAACTTGGAAGAAAGACACGATTCCAGGCGCAAGCTGGGAGGAATTGTTCGGTACAAAGATAAACCCTGATAAGCCGGCTTGGGAGTACTACCACGATCAGATGGGGAAACACGGCAGGCGTTGGGTAAAGGCCAAATGGCAACAGATCTGGACGACATACAAAGACCGAATTGTTTGGGACGAGCAAGAACGGTGTTTCAGAGTCGTCTAAGGACAACGTTCTAACTATTCACGATTTACGATTCACTGTTTACTAACCAATGTTCATCGGCGCTATCGGATGTGAACCGCTACAGCTCGCGCGAGTCAATTTGGAAAACTCGCACACGCTGGAAGTGTACCGGCAAAACGGCGGCTACGAATCGCTGCGAAAAGTGCTGACCTCGATGTCGCCGGACGACGTGATCAATGAAGTTAAGAAGTCGGCGCTGCGCGGACGCGGCGGGGCGGGTTTTCCCACCGGAATGAAGTGGAGTTTTGTTCCGAAGGATTCGCCGAAGCCTAAATACGTAGTTTGCAATGCTGACGAATCTGAGCCCGGCACATTCAAAGATCGATACCTGATGGAGCGCGATCCGCATCTCCTGATTGAGGGAATGCTAATCGCCGCGTATGCCCTGGGCGCGAAAACAAACTACATCTACACGCGCGGCGAATACCGCTATCTGATCGACATTATGGATCGCGCGCTCGACGAAGCCCGTGCTGCGGGTCTCCTGGGCGAAAAGATTCTCGGCACAGAATTTTCCAGCGAGGTTTATACGCACACGGGCGCTGGAGCTTATATCTGCGGCGAGGAAACCGCACTGCTGAGTTCGCTTGAAGGGATGCGCGGCCATCCGCGAATGAAGCCTCCCTTCCCTGCTGTCTCCGGTCTGTACGCGTCTCCCACCGTGGTAAACAACGTGGAGACGCTGACCGCGGTGCCCGACATTATCAGGATGGGCGGCGAGGCCTATCAGAAACTCGGGACTGAAAAGAGCGGCGGCACGAAGCTGTGGTCCGTCTCCGGACACGTCAATCGCCCTGGCGTCTATGAACTGCCGATGGGCTATGACGATATGGAAAAGTTCATCATGGAAGACTGCGGCGGGATGCGCGACGGCAAGCAACTCAAGGCGGTGATTCCTGGCGGTTCGTCTGTTTACGTCATGCGGGCCGATCAAATTATCGGTAAAGACGTGCGCATGGACTACGAAGGTTTGGTCGCGGGCGGATCCTCCGTTGGTTCCGGTGGCTTTATCGTCATGGATGAAACCGTCGATATTTTTGAGTCGACCAAAAATCTGACGGAGTTTTACAAACACGAGTCGTGTGGCTGGTGTACACCCTGTCGCGAAGGTACAGACTGGCTCGTCAAAGTCTTCAAGCGCGTGGCCGACGGCGGCGGGCGACCTGAAGACATTCAACTGATGTTGGACTTGTGTGACAACATCGAGGGCAAGTCTTTTTGTCCGCTTGGCGACGCCGCGTCGTGGCCTATTCAATCAGCTATTAAGAGGTTTCCAGAAGACTTCCGAAAACATCTGTTAGGAATGAATGAGCCACAGGGACTCCCGACTCTGTAGAACTAGAAAATATTAATGTCCACTGAAGTAATCAAAGTTAACGTCGATGGAACGGATTTCGAAGTGCCCAAAGGCGCGCGTCTGATCGACGTGTGCCGCGATAAGGGCTACGACATCCCGTCATTCTGTTACTACGCCGACCTTGCGCTCCAGGCATCGTGTCGCATGTGTCTCGTGCGGATTGAAAAGATGCCGAAGCTGCAAACGTCCTGCACGATCACCTGCACCGACGGCATGGTAGTGACTACGCAAAGCGACGAGATCGAAAAGGCCCAGCGGGCGATGATGGAGTTTCTGCTGGCGAACCATCCGCTCGATTGTCCTGTTTGCGACCGCGGCGGCGAGTGTGAGTTGCAGGAGATGGCCTTCGACTGGGGCGGTCTTGAGGAACGGTTTACTGAAAAGAAGAACTACCGCCCAGAGAAGTTTCTGTCGCCGATGGTGGCCAACGATCCGCAGCGCTGCATTCTCTGTAAGCGCTGCACGCGCGTTTGCGATGAATGGATGGGCGAAGACGCGATTGAAGCGGGTGGCCGCGGAGCCAATACTGTGATCGGGACTTATGGCGGTTGGCTCGACTGTTCGCAGTGTGGAAACTGCATTGAAGTCTGTCCCACCGGCACCTTGCTCGATGCTACTTATCGTCATCAGGCGCGTCCCTGGGAACTCGCGCAAACTGTTTCCACCTGCACCTATTGTTCGGATGGATGCCAGATGTCACTAGGCGCGCGCGGCGGAGACGTGATGCGAATAGTGGCCCGGGATCGCTATGTTAACGGGCTGAACGGCGAGTTTCTTTGCATCAAAGGACGCTTCGGCCATCCGTTTGTGAATCATGAAGCGCGAATTCGCACGCCGTTGATTCGCTACAAAAAGGGGGGCAAGCTAATTCCCGCCACCTGGGATGAAGCGATTCGGCACGTCGCTCGGAAACTCGATGAATCGGTGGACGCGCATGGTCCAAACGCGCTTGGCATCGTTGGCAGTCCTCGAATCACCAACGAGGCAAACTATCTGCTTTACAAATTTGCGACTGAGCTAGTGGGGACTGACAATTACACCTCGACCGAAACTTTTCCTCTCAAGCCCTTTTTCGAAAATCTGAGCGCGCCGCTGGCGACCCATCGAAACATTCGTTACGCCAAAACAATCATCGTCATCGGCGGCGAACCGGAAGAACTGCAGCCGCTGACTGGAAAGCAGATTCGCCAGGCGGTCCGCAATGGTGGAGCGAAGCTGATCGTGGTCAACAGCGTTCCCATCAGGCTCGTGGAGCAGTCTTCGCAGTTCGTACACATTCGGCCGGGCTCGGAGGATGCGGTAGTCCTGGCGCTGTCGGATAAAGCTAGTGCCGTTGACGCTTCAGCGAAGATGGGAATCGAGGCCACAGAACTGGACGAGTTGCGCCAGACCATCACCGACACTACCGGCGATCTTGTGATCATGTTTGGCAGCGAACTCTCCGCGAATGGCGTGACGGCTGTAGCCCAACTTGCAAGGTCGCTGAACGGTGACGGAACCCGGGTCTTGCTGCATCCGCTTCCGCTTTACAACAACAGCGTGGGCGTGCACGACATGGGTCTGATGAAGGGTTCGATGACTGCGGTCCGGATGCTCGACGCAGCCGGCGACGCGATTCGCGCGATTTACATGGCCGGCAGCTTTTCGTCGGAACAACTGCGGGGCCGTGAAGAGTCGCTCGCGAAATTGGACTTCCTGGTGGTCCAGGAACTATTTGAAACTGAAACGACTGCCTTCGCCGACGTAGTTTTACCCGCAGCCTCTTTCGCAGAGATCGACGGCACGTTTACCAACAATGATGGTTTCGTGCAGCGCGTACGCCAGTCCATTCCTCCGGTTAACCAAGCCAAAGCCGATTGGATGATCACGGCCCAACTCGCTACCGAATTGCAAATGGATTTCGGCTTTCAGTTATCAGCCAGCGCGGTCTTTCGTGAGATTGCGGAACAGATTCCGGCCTACTCCGGTCTGCGTTATCCGGTGTTGAAGGACGAATCAAATCCGGTCCAGGCGAAGTATGCGATCGCCCCGTCCACTCAATCGGCCGCGAGCCTCGAGGCCCTGCGGGAGGCGGTGAAGGCTTTGCCGGAGAGCGGCGACAAACTCGCGGGAACGCCCAGAGTGGGCCATGAACTATTTAAGATTGGCACCCTGACTGACAAGGTGGGCCAGTTTCATCTTTTGGCAGCCGGAAACCCACGACCCGAAACGGTTAGAGTGTCGCCGTTATATCAGATCACGGTCGACGAGAGTTTGCGGCACGAAGTTGCGACATCAGTAGATTGAAGTGTTGAGAGATCGAGTCAAGCACGTGATTCATGAGTTGGGATAATCCATATCTTCATTCGGGACTCGTGATCGTGGCAATCACGATTGCGTTTCTAACGATCATGCTGATCTGCGCGGCGACTGTGCTTGCAGAACGGCGAGTGCTGGCATTCATCCAGGGCCGTTTGGGACCCAATCGCGTTGGCTATGGCGGAATCCTCCAGCCGTTCGCCGATTTCATCAAAACCATGATGAAAGAAGATCTGGTTCCGGACCAGTCCACCAGGTTCGTCTTTCTGCTGGCACCGATGATCGCAATTGTGACCGCGATCATGGCGATCATCGTCTATCCCTTCGGGCCGACGGTTACGCTCCCTTATTTGAACTGGACTTTTCCCCTCGTCATCGCGCGCTTCGACGTGGCGCTGCTGTACGTGCTGGGCGTGACCTCAGTAGGAGTTTATGGAATCGCCTTGGCCGGCTGGTCGTCGAATAACAAATACAGCTTGCTTGGCGGACTTCGCTCCGCGGCCCAGATGATTTCCTACGAGCTGGCGCTCGGGCTTTCACTGATTGGGGTAGTGCTGCTATCAGGCACGTTGGATATTTACAGCATCGTCGAACAACAGTCTGGTTGGTACGGTTCGCAGTGGAACATCATTTATCAGCCGCTCGGGTTCGTCCTCTATTTAATCGCCGCGATTGCGGAAACGAATCGGGTCCCGTTTGACTTGCCGGAAGCGGAAACCGAACTGGTTGCCGGCTTTCACACGGAGTACAGTTCGATTAAGTTTCTGCTGTTTTTCAACGCGGAATATATCAACATGATCACCGTCTCCATGTTGGCGACGACGTTGTTTTTGGGGGGCTGGAACGTCCCTTTTGCCGAAACGTTGCTCGGACGCGGCACACTCTTGTTTGCGCTCGTCTGTGTCCTCGGCTTCTTTGCGAAGATTTTCTTTTTCCTGTTTCTCTACATTTGGCTGCGCGGCACGTTGCCTCGCTTCCGCTTCGATCAGCTGATGGACTTTGGCTGGAAGTTCCTAATGCCGGTGGCGATTCTGAACATTGTGGTGACCGCAACGGTCGTGTTTCTGTTAGGCAGGTAGTGAAAAGTGAAGCGTGAAGAGTGAAAAGAAAGAGCGAATGCTCCTTCTGGCTCTTCACTTTTCACCTCTCACTTTTCACGTCTGGTTTGATTCGCATGAGTGCACTACTTTTTATTCTGTTTGCCGGATTGGCGATTGGCTGCGCGGTCGCGGTCGTGGCCCAGCGCAACCCGCTCTACAGTGCAATCTCGCTGATTGGGGTGTTCGTCGCGCTCGCGTCGATCTACGTGACGCTGGCCGCACCGTTCATCGCGGCGGTGCAGATCATCGTCTACGCCGGCGCGATCATGGTTTTGGTGATCTTTGTGATCAAGCTGCTCAACGTTGAGCATGAAGAACCGCGCCGGCAGCGGCTGCGGTTCCTGGTTCCGACGGCGATTGGACTCGCGGCCGTGCTGATTGCTGAGACTGCTTTCATTCTCTACTCGGTGCAGGCGTCCGGATCGCGCGTGAGACTGCCGGGGCCGACTTCGGATGTCGGGTTGACGCAATCGATTGGCGTCAATCTCTTTACCGCCTACCTGTTGCCGTTTGAAGTGACGTCGATTTTGTTGCTCATGGCAATAGTCGGAGCGATGTCGCTGGCGCGCCAGGGCAATTTATTGTCGCCGACCGCTCGCGTTGTCCCCGGCGCCCAGGTGTTGGCAATGGATATTGTGAAACCGCGTGGCTTCGAGGATATGACTCCGGTGCAGACCGAGTCCACCGCTGAAGCTGCTGAACTTTTAGGCGTCGAATTTCAGAGCGATCCGGCGAAACGGGAATAGGCAGGAACCTAGAAAATGGAGCCACAACTTTCCTGGTATCTCGCGCTATCCGCCATTCTTTTTACGATTGGCGCGGCCGGGGTGATCATCAAGCGCAACGCGATTGCGATGTTCATGTGCATTGAGCTCATGCTCAACGCCGTGAACCTGACCTTTATCGCTTTTTCAAGTTTTTTTCAGGACGTCACCGGCCAACTGTTTGTATTCATCGTCATGACGGTCGCGGCTGCCGAAGCCGCCGTCGGGCTCGGGATCATCATCGCCATCTTCCGCAATCGCGAATCGCTTGATGTGGACGAGGCGAGTATGTTGAAGAATTAAAGTGTTGGGAAGCCAGATAGCTTGGGCGCGGCCGCTTGGGAGCGCGGGCGCCCGCAGCGTTCGCAAGGCGCAAATTGGATTCGCTCTGAATCGATTGAGATTCGTCTGAGCAACGCGGGCGGGGCGCCCGCGCTCCCAGTAAAGTTTGAA
>JANLZV010000673.1:0-5270 GCA_031366425.1 Pyrinomonadaceae bacterium
ACACAAAAAAGAGCGAGCTCCGAAGAGCCCGCTCCTTTCCGTTTCCAAAAAATTTAGACTTAATTTGACTTAATTTGAGCTGCTCATTAGGAGCCGGCGCAGCTTCATCCGAGCTTTGTGGAGCTGGGACTTGGACGTGCCGACTGCGACCCCAAGCATCCGCGCTATGTCTTCGTGTTCATGACCCTCGACGTCGTGCAGCAGAAAAACCGAACGATAACCTTTCGGTAGTTTGGCGATGGCACGATCCAAACTGATTCGATCCAAGACCGGCATCTTGTTCGGGTTTTCAGAACCGTGAACAATCTGCACCGGCGTTTCACCTTCTTCCGTCGTGCGTTCCAGCTTGACGCTCTTCTTACGAAAGTGCATGAGCACCTGATTGACGGTCAGCCGATGGAGCCAGGTGGTAAAAGCCGAGTCACCGCGGAAGCTGCCAATCTTGCGAAACAATTGGATGAACGCTTCCTGGGTGAGATCCTCAGCTTCAGAGACGCTATGGGTCATGCGCAGGCAAACGGAATAGACGCGACGATTGTGACGCTGGTACAACTCCTCAAAAGCCGTCATGTCGCCTTCACCAGCAGCGCGCGCTAATGCGTGGTCTGAGAGCGGTGCAATAACTTCAGCATCGCGAGTCTTGCTCTGCCAAAGGGGATAGAATTCTGTGTTTGTCATTGTCATGGCTCCCCCCATTCAGCAACTTCAGGGCCACGGCGATAACAGCAAACCATTTGGAAAACGAGTCTAAATCTATAGGAGTTTCGAACCTTTGCGACCCAAACAGGGTTGAGTTCGACCAAAGCGTGTGGTCAGGGCAGTGTCCGATTTCGCGCGAGAATTTGGTCTTAAAATGTGGGCGCGTTTCCGTCCTAAAATGGCGAGGGTAAAGTTCGCCTGATCTCACAAGCCGAACTGGTGAGCGTCTCGTGCATTTAGTTCCGGTTAACAAGCATAATGCGCGTGCATAAAAATTTTCGATCTTCAGTCAGGGAACCAGTCAGGAAACGTTGGATGGCATTGGCCGAAAACACTAGATCAGAATTCGTGAACATGGATACGAAGCGCTGCTCAAAATGCGGTGCCGGCTTCGGGTGCGGCGCCGCTTCGACGAACGGATGCTGGTGCATGGACTTGCCCCGCGTCGGTCCAGTGGCTCCCGCAAATCAGGACTGTCTTTGTCCCAACTGTCTAGCGATCACAATTGGCCAATCAAAACCAAATGAGGGTCCCGATCGAACAGCTGATCCCGGCACTTCTCAAATGGTTCTGATTGAAGGTGAAGACTACTACCTCGAAGGCGGTGCAATGGTGTTCACGTCGCGCTTCCTGCAGCGACGCGGTTACTGCTGCGAGAGCGGCTGCCGGCATTGTCCCTATCCCTCGACATGAAACTGAGGCGCTCATCAAATAAAACCAGAACACTACTGCTGATCGTCGTGTCCGCTCTGATCTTGCCTTCTCTGGGCTGTAACCGAGATTGATAACGACAAAATGAGCCCACCAAAAATCAATTGGCGAAACCTTGATTGAACAACTTTCTCATCTACTTAACTCCCATAGACAGAGGCGGGCGCCTCCCGTAACAGAATGCTCACTACCGGAGGCGCCCGCGTCTTATCTACTAATTGCCCTTCTTGTCCTTCATCTCCATCGAACACGAATCGGCCTTGCAGCGACAGCAGCCTCCGGCCATCGTCGAATGTTCCATTGAGTGCTCCTTCGACTTATCGTGCTTCGCATGATCCTTCATCGAACACGAGTCGCCGCAGCACGAGGCCATCGCGCAACACGATGCAGCGTCCTTTTTTGGATCGGTCGGGGTTGTGTTCTGGGTGAAGGCGACGCTTGAAAGCGTCAGGCCGAGCGCGAGCACGAGGCCCGCGAAGAACCCCTTCGTAAAACCTTTATTGTTTTTCATTTTCTTCTCCTGTAGGGAAATTATTACCGGAGCAACAGTCGCCGGCACCACGAAGACGTGGGTCAGACACACTGATGCCAGAAACAGACTTTATGGAGCCTGCAGTGGTAGTTTGACGCGAACACAGTTGTGTCCGGTCGTCCAAACAGTTTTCTAAATTAGGAAGACGCAGCAGCGGAGGTAGGTGTGGCCGCGATTGGGTAGCCGCAGGGGACTAATCAGCGGAGCCGATTGTTCAAAGCGATCTTCGGAAAGTTGATTTACGTTGGTGGACACCAGCGCCAGGTTCGCGTGGTCGGATCCCACCTTGGCCAGCACCGCGGTAGCATTAACCGCGAGCGGACAGTCGATCATTGCCGGCGGGTTCGAATTAAACGCCGGCGACTGCACTTCGTTCGAGATTTCTTCACGATTCCTGACCGCAGAATTTGCCGTGGTCAGTTTGGCAGGACGCGCTGTCGCACTCGACTTCGTCTTTGCACTCATCTTTGCGCAACAATGCGCTGAATGGGCCGATGCGCAGGCGTCGCCACTAACTACCAGCGCCACCGCTGTCGAAGGTTGCTCCGAAGTCGTGGCAGCGGACGCGACCATGTTCTCGCAGCCCAACAGGCATCCGGCGCCGGCCATCCAAAGGGCAACGGCCAAAGCCAGCGAAACCCTGATGACCCGGAATGAAGAGAAACTTCGCATCTGAAACTCAGTCTAGCCCCGGCGGATTCCATTGTCGAGCATCAGCCCTCGGCCGTAACTGGAATCAGCCATTCTGAAATCTTCGCGAAGCATAGTAAGATTGCGGCAATCAAACGCGACCGGGGGGAGATCAGAATGGAGATTGATAAGGACCACATCGTGACGCAGGAGGAAACGGGCGAGCCCGCTCCAATCGACCAGGTGGAAGATCGCGTCGAAGCTGAAATGAAGAAGCTAGAGGGCGAGGCGAAGAAGTTCGTTGCCGATGGTTTGCAGGATCCTGCATTGGCCCGCGAGGGTGAACGCCTGAAAGCTGAGGGTGAAAAAGAACTCGATAAGGCTAATGAGAAAAGCGAAGGCCTGCGCTAGCGCAAGATCTAGTCTGCTGTTTTTTGACCCAGAGCCTCCTCGATGGCTGCTCTGATCTGATCGGGCGTAGTCATTGGATTGAATCCAATAAAACGCTTCATCACGTGGCCGTCGCGGGAAATAACGAAACTCTGAGGAATCGAGTCGCGACCCTGCATCAGTCCGACCGCCACTTCGTTGCTGGCCCAACCCACTCGATAGCTCATCGCATAATCGTTCACGAAATTTCGCACGCTATCAGCAGAACGCTCAGGATCCTCTGTAGATAGCCCCACAATTTCGAGGCCCTTCGAACGAAATTCCTTGTGCAACTTCACTAGTTCGGGAATCTCAGAGCGACATGGCCCACACCAGGTGGCCCACAGGTTCACTATTAAAACTTTTCCCGCGTAGTCTGAAAGTTTGATGGGCGCTCCGGCAACGGCTTTGAGTTCAGCGTTAGCAATGCCGGCAGGTAACGTGGTCAGCGGTGGTGGCACCGGAGGTCGAGTTGGAATGTTTCGCGGGAGGGCTCGACTGTTCTGTACCACTGGCCCAGCGGGCGCCGACGGTCTCGCTTCGTCACCGGAACTACAACTGGAAACGCCAAGTGCCGCCACGAGTGAAAGCACGACGATGGTTGCTGCAAGACGCGCGGGCGTCCAAAGCGACTTTCCAGTTTCGGTGGTTTGGTTTGCTCTCATGTGTGCTTACTAACTTTCAGACGTTCCCTCGCGACTGAATCAAACATAACACTTTGCCGGCCGAACTGCCCGTCGGCAATCCTTAAGTAAATGCTTGGCAGCTCGACGCTTGAATGTTGCTTACGGCTTTTTCCCAAATCGGAAGGATTCGAGGATGAGCGGCATTTCTCCTTTCTTGCCGACATCCTCTACTCCCGTCAATTCCGGAGCGAGCGACGTGGTTAGCATGCTCAAGGTCGCACCGTTTGTTTCGCCTTCAACTCCAGGCGGCAAAAAGATCACGCGCCCCCAAAGTTGAATGTCGCCCTTGTCAGTTCCCTTCGACAAACCCTCAAACCGAAACTCGTAACCATCGAGCGAATTAACTTTGGTCGGGCCCTCTGACACTTTGCGGTAACCAGGAAGATTGGTTGAGAAGGTTGCGTTCAAACGCTCAACCAAGCGCGGGAAGCTCGACTCATCCGCAGCGACCGTGCCCTTGCTTTCATACCAACCGACGGCAAGATTTTCCTGCGTGAAGTCAGGCGGTAACCTTCGTTCGACCTTGGCAAAGTTGGTCGCGCCCGCGACCCCGGCTTTCGGATCGAGCGCCCACGCCTGTGGGTAATAAAATGAAAAGTCGAGATAGTGTTCTGCCAACTTGCCGTCGAGATTGGCTTTCGAGTTTTCAAATTTTACGGAACCGGCTGGCGGCGTAAACTCCGTCGAGGTTGTTGGAGGAACATTCTCCGCGGTGTTGGTATTGCTGGGAGTGTTGTTGTTTACGTTCTCGTCTGTGCCCCGGTTTGTGTTCGTGATTACTAGTCCATCAGGGTTCATTGCCACCAGTCGGGGCTTGATCACCATGAAGTAAAGGGCTACTACGCCGCCGAGTCCGAGAACCAGCAATAACGCGAGTACGCCGAGGATGAGCGGGAGCTTGGATTTTTTCTTGGCGGCGATATTCGCAGCCACATTCCCAGCAACCGGCGCGGTCGGCAGCGGTGCACTCGGCAGCGGCGCACTCGGTTGCGACGGCCGTTGCGCGGGCGGCGGAGGCGTTAGCGCCACGGTCGCCGCCGATTGCACCGGCGGTGGTTCAGTCGCGGGCGGCGCAGGCTGATTCGCGAAGGTGGCTGAGCCGGTAGGTCCGGTGTTCCTCGGCAGCACAGCCGTCTCGGCCGTCAATGAAGTAGCGATCGTCGCGTTCAGATCGACCGTATCCTCGTTAACAGGAGTGGCGACTGGATAGCCCATGTTCGAGGCGCTACCTTGCATCGTGGCGTTTGGATCAAACGCCTGCTCTGCGCTCACCAGCAAGCCGCCGTCAATAGTGCAAAACTTTTGGTTCTCATCCGGATAGGTTCGATTACACTTCTGACAACGCTTCATTTGCAGGGGCGCTCCTTTTGTATTCAGCCTTCTAGATTCGTATTGACCAACAACTGGTTTGGCGTGCGCTACCGGGAAACAAACACGACGGCAACGTCTCGGATGCGTCTATCCGCCCTAACGCGTCTTTGCTAACTTTTGCTCGAGTCTCTGATTTCCAGGATCCAGTTCCAGAGCCCGCCGGTACGCGCGGGCGGCGCTGGGTTTCTTCTTCGCTTTTACGTAACCATCGC
>JANLZV010000675.1:0-2877 GCA_031366425.1 Pyrinomonadaceae bacterium
TGCACGCCCGCGCAGGTCACTTCCCATCCGACGAGCGTGGCAGATGCGTGCGTCGGCAGTGTGGTGACGTTCAGCGCCAGTGCGTCAGGATTCCCGACGCCAACGGTTCAGTGGCAGGTGAGCACCAACGGTGGCGGAACCTGGACGAGCATAAGCGGAGCGACGTCGCCAACTCTTAACGTAACGGCTTCGGTGGCGGTGAGGAACAACCAATATCGGGCGGTCTTTACTAACGACTGTGGCACGGCTACGACCAACGCTGCCACGCTCGGTGTGGACACGATCGCGCCGGTTATCACGCTCAATGGCAATACGATTACCTTGTGGCCGCCTAATCACAGTTATCACACCATAAACGTAGCCGATCTGGTGGCCAGTGCATCGGATAACTGCAGCTCGAACCTGCTGGGCAGTGTTGTGATTGGCAGTGTCAGCAGCGACGAGTCTGAGAACGGCAACGGTGACGGTAATACGTTCAACGACATCGTTATTGCCGCCAATTGCAAGAGCGTTCAGCTCCGTGCCGAGCGGCAAGGGAGCGGCAACGGTCGCGTTTACCGAATCAACTTCAAGGTCACGGACTCTGCCGGCAACATCAGCACTGCAACCGGTAAGGTTTACGTGCCCAAGAACGTCAACGTCACTGCTGTGGACGATGGTCCGGCAGCCGGTTACACAGTTACGGGTTGCCCTTAACGCGAGAGGGCCTGGTACTAGAAAAGGACAGGCCCTTATATATTGATTGAGATAATGAGGACCTCTTCACCTGAAAGAACAATCTCATGAAAAACGGACTCAAATCGTGGAGTATCACCGGCCGACGTTTTGCCGTTGTCCTAATCGGGCTGGGCGCGATTGGCCTCGGCTCGATGTTGTCTAGCGCGCATGCGCCAACCACGTCAGTAACAATTACAAACAACTCGAGTCGCCAGATTAGTCACATTTATCTTTCGCCGACTAACCAGGAAAGTTGGGGAGCGGACCAGCTCGAGCCCTCAACCATCAGTGCGGAGGGCGGAACATTTACGTTAGGTGTTTCTTGTTCGGCGGCGGACATCAAGGTAATCGCTGAAGACGTGGACGGCTGTTTCCTGTCTCAGGTAGTCACTTGCGGACAAGGTACGACCTGGACGATTGCAAACGACTCGGGTCGCAATTGCGGCAACTGATCCGTTGTGCATCAGATGTTTCAGGCGCCGGCACCAGCCCGGCGCCTTTTTTTCGGGCGGTAACGTCGTTATTCAACCGAACGCCATTCCATCGAAGGCATTCAGTCCGCTCGACCAGGCTGGCTTTTCAGCGCCTGCTCCTTAAGGAACGCGTGTCACCCTAAGGCTCTTGACGCGACGCCAACGCCCAACGTAAAGTATGTGGCGAATCGATCAGGCACTGATTACATAACCGTTCACACCCGCGAGTCCTCCGACCGCACGAATCGCTCGGACAAAACTACAGCTACCGAACAAGGAGAATCCCTCGATGTACCGCGTTAACAATTCTGCTCGTGAAACGCATTCCGCGACCCCTTCTCAAAAAGCATGGGCAGGAATCAAGCTGCTAATGGTTTGTTTGGTGACAGCCTCTGTCGCTCTGGCGCTATACGTGCGCGCCGATTCCAAAAATTCGAAAGCGGCGGTTGCAGTACCAGCGGCCGCACCCGCAACGCTACCTGCGGCGGGCAAAGGAGCGTCGTTGCTCAACCTGCAAAGCAAACAAGAGCTGCGCGCGGATTATCGCGGCGACCAAAATGCGATTCAAGCCATGCGGTCAGGTCAGGCCAAAGCACGCACGTTGGCTTCGGCGGATATCGACGGCGACGCAGCTCCTGACCTCCTGGCTGGGTATACGTCTGGCGGCATTGGCATCGTGACGATTCAGCGCGGCAATCCCGAGGCCTTTGCGCCCAGGGATGATTCGGTTTATCTGCGTATGTATCAGGGCTACAACCCGGCTTCGTTACTGCCGACCGCGCAAACTTATCAGGTCCCGGTGCCGGCGGATTTTCTGCATGCGGGTGACTTCAATAACGACAGCCGCATAGACGTGGTGGTCGGTGCGCAGGGTCGTGATCTCTTTCTGCTCGCCGGCGACGGTCAGGGGAATCTGGATCAGCCGGTCCAGGTTACTTTGCCCGGAGTCGTGACGGCAGTTGCTGCGGGCCAGTTTCGCGCCCCGGACGGCCGGATGGATTTGGCGGTCGGCATCGATGGACCGTCCGGACCCCAGGTACTCATCTACGATGGCGCCGAGGGAGTGACGGGCGAACCGATGCGTCTGGCGTTAGCCAGTCCGGCCACAGCGCTGGAATTTGGCGAAGTGGATGACAGTCCGTTCATGGGTCTTTCTATAGCCACTGGGAGTGAAGTCAATGTCGTCCATGGTTGGGGGCGAAAGCAATCACCGCAACTGGAATCGCGCGTCGAGAGAATCGACACCGGCATGAATGTTCGTGGCCTGGCTTCCGGCCTCTTCATGTGGAGTCGCGAAGGCACTAAGCAACTTGCCGCGCTGGGCGGCGACGGCACGATCCGCATTTTTGGACGTGGAGAATCAAACACCCAACCCTTATCAGATCAGGAAATGACTGCGCGCGCCCGGCTTCGTCTGCAACCAAAAGACACAACGAAAGTTGACGTGGAAACTCTTTCCGGTTGGCAGGCAGCCAAGGGTGAATCGTGGATTAATGCACGCGAGCTGGTAACCGGCAACTCTATTGGGGCCGACGCGACCACGCAGAACTTGCTGCGAAGTGCGCACGTCTCTTTCAAGGGCACCGACGACTTGATCGTGTTAGGCGGCCAGAGTGGCCTCGACATTGTCAGACAAATCGATACGGCAGAGAGCGCCCCGGCGAGCGCCAACTTGATGGGCGATGAC
>JANLZV010000685.1:0-3323 GCA_031366425.1 Pyrinomonadaceae bacterium
CAAACGAGCGTTGATGATGAGGATCACCTCTTTGGGTCGCTCGACGAAACATATCAAGAGTAACCGGTTTTTTATAGAGTGTCCGATGATAATTTCACGCGTTTCATTGATGGAATGAAACTCATCGTCAAAGATCAGGGCTTGCGAATCGTCAAAGACGGTGGCCGCCTCATCGAAGCTGATGCCGTGCTTAACTTGATTTGATCTGGCCTTATCGTCGTTCCACTCGAACCGATAGCTCATTTCCGCTCATCCGTTCTTCTTTTCGAACTCTCTCATGAAACTGACGAGTGCTTCGACGCCGTCGAGGGGGAACGCATTGTAGATCGACGCGCGAATCCCGCCGACGGAGCGATGTCCTTTTAGTCCATCCAGTCCGGCAGCTGTTGCTTCCGCAGTAAATTTCTTCTCAAGTTCTTCCGAAGGCAGACGAAACGTCACATTCATGATCGAACGCGCGTCAGAGTCGGCGTGACCGCGGTAGAAGGCAGTGGAATCGATCGCGTCGTAGATCATTTGCGCTTTCGTCTCATTTTCCCGGTGCATCGCGGCGAGCCCGCCCTTTTCCAACAACCACTTGCACACCAAACTGATGATGTAGATTCCCCACGTGTTCGGCGTATTGTAGAGCGACTTGTTTTCGACGTGCGTGCGATAGTCGAGCATCGTGTGCAGGCCATCAGGTATTCGCTGCAAAAGATCGTCACGCACAATCACGAGCGTGACTCCACTCGGCCCCATGTTTTTTTGCGCCCCGGCGTAAATCATTGCGTACTTATTGATGGGAATCGGGTGCGAGAGAATATCAGACGAAGCGTCAGCGATTAACGGGACCCCGGCCACCTCAGGTTCCTGTTTCCATTCAACGCCCTCAATCGTTTCGTTGGTCGTGAAATGAACGAAGGCGGCTTTCGGATCCAGTTTCAATTCATCATTAGCCGGCACCCGCGTGAAACCGCCGTCTGCGGTGGTGGCAGCGACGTTTGCCAGGCCGGCGCGTTTGCCTTCCTTCAGCGCTTTCTTTCCCCAGCTTCCGGTGATGATGTAGTCCGCGCTGCCGTCAGGTGGAAGAAAGTTCATCGGCACCATCGAAAACTGCAGACTCGCGCCGCCTTGCAGGAAGAGGACGTGATAGTTGTCGGGAATGCCCAACAACTGGCGCAGGCCAGACTCTGCGCGTCCGAAGATTTCGTCAAAGGTTTTCGAGCGATGGCTGATCTCCATCAGCGACATGCCGACGCCGGGAAGGCTCAACATGTCGCGCTGGGCTTCTTCCAGAACTGGTAAAGGCAACACAGCCGGACCGGCGCTAAAGTTGTGTAGTCGTTCCGTCATTCGTTAACCCCCGTAAATAGTGAATAGTAAATGGTAAATAGTAAAAACCAATTCGTAACTCTATCGTGGTCACCTTCGCAGCGTCGGGCAAACAAAAACTATTTACTATTCACCATTCACTGTTTACCGTCCCCGTCTTCATGTTGCGAACGCATCATTCGTCCCGCGAGCCTGGTAACAAGCGAGCGAGGGGCCACGCGTTGCGCTTCCATCATCACCCAGTTGGTCCAACCCGAGATGATGTGACTCTGGTTTCGATCAAGTCCCTTCAGCGCAGTTTCGACTACTTCTTCCGGAGTCTGCGCTGTCCGGGCGGGCGGTTTTTTTCCACGCGCCGCTTCAAAAAAATTCGTCTCGGTAACACCCGGGCAGAGCGCCATCACCTTGATCCCAAACGGCCGGTTCTCTTCCCAGAGTGCTTCAGAAAAAGAAAGCACAAACGCTTTCGTCGCGGCGTAAGTTGCCATAAACGGCACGGGCTGAAACGCTGCGGTGGAAGCGACGTTGATGATTGCTCCTTGCTTGCGCTCGCGCATCGGCGCCAGGAATTTGTAGGTCAACTCCACCAGCGATTTGACGTTGAGATCGATCATATTCAACTCACGGGCGAGGTCGAGCTTGCTAAACTCACCCATTGAACCAAAGCCTGCGTTATTAATCAGCAGGTCGATAGTCAACCCGCGCTTTTCCGCTTCCGCAAATAAACGCGTGGCCGCATCGGGTTCGCTCAAATCCAGCGACACATACTGCGCCCGAATGCTATTGGATCGGCCGAGTTCATTGCAGAGCGTAATCAGCTTGTCTTCCGAACGTGCCACCAAGAGGACATTGCGGCCGCGGGCCGCGAGCTTGCGCGCAAAGACTTCGCCTATGCCGGAGGAAGCACCTGTAATCAGGGTGGTGTTCATTTGTTGCCCAATTCAAGCAGGTCGAGCTCGATGATCGCCGGATTGGCAGTCTGCATCGTGTTCAGCAACTCACGAGACGGGGCATTGTCCAGGTTGATGCGGGCCACAGCAGCCTCCGCGCCTTCGAAGACAATGTTCTCCATCTCCTGCACGTTGATGTGTTCGCTCTTGATCGCATCAAGCACAGTCGCCAAAACGCCGGGACGATCGAGGTGACGCACGACCAGCCGGTGCGTGGCGGGTGTTTGCCGCGCCAGGTTAACCACGTTTGGCACTTGCCCAGTCTCCTTGAACTCGCGGACGATTCTCACCGTCTCAGCCGCGATGGCTTCCTGGGCCTGGTCCGTCGAAGCGCCGATGTGGTGCGTTCCGTAAAGGTTCGCCTCGTGGCGAATCTCATCGGCGAATTCGGCGGTCGCGGAAGTTGGCTCACCGGCATAGACGTCCAACCCGGCACGAATACCGCGCGATTGCATCGCCTCGATCAAAGCAGGCTGGTCCACAACTTCACCGCGAGCTGTGTTAATAAAGTAAGCGCCTTCGCGCATGCTCGCGAAAAAGTCAGTACTCAGAAAGCCTTTCGTATCCGCGTTCATCGCCACGTGAACACTCACGATGTCCGCCTCCCGCGCTACTTCAGCCGGCGAGGCTTTGTATTCGATGCCCAACGCGTTCGCGCGCTCTGGTGTCAGACTGCGGCTCCAGGCCACGACCGGCATACCAAAAGCTTGAGCCCGCGGAATCATTTCCTGGCCGATCTGGCCCACGCCAACCAACCCCAGCGTGCGTCCAAACAAGCCTCGAGCCTTCGAGAATTCCTTCTTGTTCCACTGCCCCTGCCGCAATGCGATCACGCTATCCGCCACATGACGATCCAGGGCGAGCATTAACGCGAATGCGAGTTCGGCGACCGCGATCGAATTTTTCCCGGGACAATTGGAAACGTAAATTCCGCGACGCGACGCCGCCGCGACGTCGATGGTGTTGTAACCGGCTCCGGCCCTCACGACCAGTTTGATCTGGCCGGCAGCCAACATCGGCTCGGTAACCTTCGTGCCTCGGACGACGAGTACATCAGGG
>JANLZV010000706.1:0-4915 GCA_031366425.1 Pyrinomonadaceae bacterium
CAATCGCGAAGGCGATCGCTGCTTCCGGATATTCAACTGCGCTTAAAACTACCGGTGTCTGCTTGTCGCAAAGTGTGTCGCCGGTCTGCGTCTCTTTTAGCTTTACGCAGGCGACGATATCGCCGGCGTGGGCCTCCGGCACTTTGTCGAGTTGCTTGCCTTGCACGAGGTGGAGTGCGCCCAAACGCTCCATAGCCCCCTTGGTCGAATTAAGCACATGGGCGTCAGTTTGCAGGTGACCGCTGATCACCTTCATCACGTTGATGCGGCCGGCGAATGGATCCGCGATGGTGCGGAAGCAATAGGCTGAAAGTGGTTCGGTGTCACTATACCGGCGCGCAATTCGTTCGGCATCGGGTGCTGCGTCGACCGGCAGGCCATACTCGGCTTCGTGATGGGCCGGGTCGGGAGCGTAGTCCACAATGGCATTGAGCAACGCTTGCAACCCGACGAGCGTGGTCCCTGAAACAGCGAACACTGGACAGAGCTTACTTTGCGCGATTGCTTTGTTGATGTTGGGAATGATGTCGGATTCTTCAAGCGTCCCGTTTTCAAAATACTTTTCCATCAAGGCGTCGTCGGATTCGGCGACCAGTTCGATTAGACGCTCCCGGGTTTTGTCGACAAAGTCGCGGCCCTCCGTAGGAATAGGAACTTCTTTCGCCTGGCCATCCGCCCCAAATTCGTAAGCCTTCAGATGAACTACATCGACTACTCCGCGAAAGTCTTTTTCTTTTCCAATCGGTAACGTAAAAGGAATGATAGCCCGGCTAAAACTCTTCTGCGCGCTTTCAACCGCCTTGCCAAAATCGGAATGCTCTTTGTCGAGCTTCGTTACCACCATCATGCGGGGAACGAGAAACTCATTTGCGTAACCCCAGGTCTTTTCAGTTTGCACTTCGACACCCTTGACGCCGTCGATCACGGCTAGCGCACAGTCCGCTACCCGCAGGGCCGGGCGCGCGTGGGTGACGAAGGCTGCGTATCCCGGAGTATCGATAAAGTTGATTTTGGTATCGCGATGATCTAAATGAGCGAGTCCGATATTGAGGGTTATCTTGCGGGCGATGGAATCTTCTTCATGATCCGTAACGGTCGTACCTTCATCCACTTTTCCCCAGCGGGGTGTCGTACCGGCGACGTAGAGAAGCGAACTAAGTAGTTGCGTCTTCCCGGCGTCGCCATGTCCAATCACCGCAAGATTGCGAATTGATTCGGTAGCGTAGGCTTTCATAAAGGCAAGTCCTTTCCGAAGAGAGAATTTCTGTAGCAGACGCTGTTGTCTGTCTTTGGGGGGACGGGCAGGAATGCCAGTCCTACTACTTGTTCGGTGACACGTAATTTATCTGAGCGGCAAGGCGAAAGGCAAGTTGACTCAACTTCCGTCCTTAGGGCAGCGTGAAAACGGCAGAACGCATTAGCCGTCGGCTGCAACCGCGTGGCTGAAGGCGCGCCGGTCAGCAAACATCTTCGTTTTGAACCTGCATCATTAGCCATCCCTGTCGAGCGAATGAGCATCGGACTTAGTGAACAAAATTGAAGGGTTAATTGGAGAAAATTTAATGTTTTATCGGAAGATTATTTCGTTTGCAGCAGTAGCAATTCTGGCCGTGGCGACTAGTGCCACAGGCTTCGCAAACTCAAGTGCCTCAAGCTTCTCAAGCAATGAAAACACGGACAAAAGTGCCGCCACCAGACCGCGGCTAGCGGCTCCGCTCAATTTGGCGATTCTAATCCAGGACGATTTGACCTCGCAGGTTAGCAACGAACTCGGTGTGACTCGCGATTTTATTCGCTCATTGCCTCGCGGATCCCAGGTCATGGTTGGTTACATCACCATGGGTTCGCTACAGGTCCGGCAGTCGTTTACGACTGACCTCGACAAGGCCGCGAATTCGTTGCGGATAGTTCGCTCCAGCACGGACGCTTCAGCCTACAATCCTTACGTCGAAGTGGTGGAGGCTCTAAAGAGTTTCAACAACCTCAAGGGACCAAATGCAATCCTCTTGATCTCAGACGGGCTGGATACGTCGCACGGGTTTGACGCGACCAGTTCCGGACACACGATTGATATCGATCGCGCTATCAAGCGCGCCAACGAGTACGAGGTGGCGGTTTACACCTTCTACGCTCCCTCGGTGGGCCTGACGAGCCGCAGCCATTTGGCCGCGAGCTATGGGCAGAGTTCGCTCAATCGGTTGGCGGATGAAACGGGTGGCAGGGCTTTCTTCCAGGGGAGCACCGGCTTCGTGACGTTTGATTCCTATTTCGAACATCTGAAGCAGACCCTCAACGAGTATGCTCGGGCCTCCTGAGCTGAGACTATGAAATGGAACCGACGCCGTCTGGAAAGTAAATCCGGACTGCGTTTTTGTTTGCGCCCGCCTTTGAATTGGCCCCGGCCTGACCTGGATTTTTTGGTAGTGCATTACTTTCAACTCTCTGCGTTTACTCGGCGTGCTCGGCGTCTCCGCGGTGAGCGTGTTTGCAAGGGTATTAACCGCCGAGACGCAGAGAACGCAAAGGCTGCGCAGAGATGAACTTCAAATTAGGGCCCTACCGATTTTTTCTTGGATTGTCGGGAAGCGCGGTGCTAAAGTTAGCTGGAAAGCGTTAGCGAGAATATTAATTCAGTGGTTCAACACCGACTCATCAAGGCTCACCTCTAAGTGGCTCAAAACGCGCGCGAATATTGTTTAATCGTAGAGGGAGCCTACCTGTCGGAGCCCGAAGCCGAGCACGCCCTCCGCGATCCCTTCATCGAAGATTGGGTAGAACAGACCGGCAACTTCAAAATTCACAACATGGATGAGATTCAGATCACGTCAGGCGTTACCCTCGGTTCGCTTGGGATAATTATGCTTGACGATCGAATCTTCGAAATTGCCAGCACTGACGCCAGCCACTTCTTGACGGAACTTAAGGCGAAGGGCGTGGCGGAAGCGTTGCGGCGTCAGGGCATGTTTGATGAAATCAGAGTCAAGCCGTGTGACGAAACGCTGGAGCAGAAACTAATTGATGACTCCGCGGAAGGTTAGTCTGCCGTTTCGTCATGGAAGTTGAGCCAGTCCAATCTTTCCTCGAAGGTCGCGTCGTAGTAGCCGTCGGCGACATCACCCGCCAAAAAGTTTCCGCAATTGTGAACGCCGCGAATTCGTCTCTACTTGGCGGCGGCGGCGTGGATGGCGCAATTCACCGCGCTGGGGGACCTGCAATTCTTGAAGCTTGCCGCGAGCTGAGGCGCACCGACTATCCCGATGGTTTACCAACAGGTGAGGCGGCCATCACAACGGCCGGCAACTTACCCGCGAGTTATGTGATTCATACGGTTGGTCCGATCTACGGACGCGCTCGACAGGACGAAGCGAAACTGCTCGCGTCGTGTTACCGAAATTCTTTGGGCCTCGCCGAACTTCACGGAATCGAATCCATCACCTTCCCGGCAATCTCAACTGGCGTTTACGGTTATCCTCAAAACGAAGCGGCGCGCGTCTCATCGAGGGCGATCGCCGAATTCCTCGCGACTAACGTGGTGGTGAGGGAAGTCCGCTTGATTTTTTTTCAACGGCGCGACGCTGACCTCTTTCTAGCCAATCACGAGTTCAATAACTAAGGCGACGAGCGTCCAATTTGGCGCAGCCTCCAGGTATGTTATAAGAACCGCTTTGTTTTCCGTCGATTTTCGGATCGAGACCAAACCTTGCGAGCCAACTTCAGTACCAATGATTGAAATCGAACCTTTTAAGGCCACTGCCGTGCAAGCTCCAGCATTACCTTTTCCACTTCAACCGCTCGCTCGTCTCTCCTGGAACTATTGGTGGAGTTGGGCTGCTGACGGCGAAAGCTGCTTTCGAGATCTTGATCCAACCCTGTGGGAAGAGTGCGGTCAAAACCCGCGCCTACTGCTGGCCAGAGTTTCCGAGTATCGGCTTGCCGAGAAAGCCACGGATCCTGCCTACATCGCCCGCGTCGCGCTGCTTGCCGGCAATTTCGATCGCTACATAGCCGAGTCCAATGCGTGGGCCAACCCAGACGCGGCCAAGGCCATCACTTCTGAAAATCCAGTCGCCTATTTTTGCGCTGAATACGGAGTTCACAATTCGCTGCCGGTTTACTCCGGCGGACTTGGAGTGCTCGCTGGCGATCATCTGAAGTCGGCGAGCGACCTCGGCTTGCCGTTGATTGCCGTCGGCCTGCTTTATCGCAAGGGCTACTTTCGGCAGCGGCTCAGTCTCGAAGGCTGGCAGGAAGAATCTTACGAGGAAACTGATCCCGCGGAATTGCCGTTGCACCTGGTCACGGGTGACGACGGCGACCGGCTTTTGGTTGAAGTTTTGATTCGCGAACGGCGGGTGCGAGCCCAAGTGTGGCGCGCGGACGTCGGCCGAGTTCCCCTCTACCTGCTCGATTCAAACATTCCCGAAAATGTTGAAACTGATCGCTGGGTGACGGGCCACCTTTACGGTGGCGATCGCGAAACCCGGATCGTGCAGGAAATGTTGCTGGGAATCGGCGGCGTGAGATTGCTTCGCAAACTTGGCATTGAGCCGCACGTTTTTCATCTCAACGAAGGTCACTCCGCATTCCTGACCATCGAATTGGCGCGCGAACAAATTCAATCGCAAGGGATGTCGTTTGCTGAAGCCGCCAAGCTCGTCAAGCAAAGCGCCGTGTTCACCACCCACACGCCCGTGGCCGCCGGCAACGATGAGTTTGACATTGATTTGCTCGCGACCGCGCTTGGTCCAACTTACGAAAAAGAGTTGGGGTTAGACCACCACGAGTTTCTAGCTTTGGGTAGAGTTGAGGGCGACAATCCGCGCGAGGCCTTTGGTCTGACGCCCCTTGCGATTCGAATGACTCGGTCGACAAACGGAGTAAGTCGCAAACACGGCGAAGTTTCTCGTTCGCTTTG
>JANLZV010000473.1:0-5227 GCA_031366425.1 Pyrinomonadaceae bacterium
CGTGCGCGATTACCACAGTCTTCATTGGCTGCTCTACGTTTATCTGCAGCAAGGTCGTTATCAGAAAGCCGAAGAGTTACTGACTCTGATGAAGCAGACCATGTCTGGCTCGACTTACGAAAACAAGTTGCGTCCCGGTTACTACGAAAACAATTACGCGAACATGGCTGCTGCTTTCGTAGTTGAAACGGAGCGTTGGGACCTGGCGCCGAAACTATTCCCCACATCGACGTCGACCACCAAGGAAGCGGCTGTCGCGCCCATGCGCGATGGCAGTGGCGATAGCAGTGGCGGCGGCGCGCATGGCTCACACGGTGCGGATCAATCAACAATCAGTAATCGGTCTCCCGGTTCGGCCGGCGCGGCGACCGTACGCACTTCGAAGCGCGGCCAAACCCTGCCCTTCTTTATCCGCGGATTGTTCGCTGCGCGCAGCAGTTCAGCGGAGGTTGAAACAAGTCTGAACGGATTGCGCGGAATCGATCTGGAAGGCGGCCCGGGGAAGGATACTTTGGAGATCAGAGAACTGGAAATCGCGGCGGTAGCGGCTTCGATGAAACAGGATCATGCGAAGGCCGCGGAACTGATGCTGCGTGCAACAGCGCTCGAGGAGGCCCTCGCGCCACCGTCGGGACCGCCGGGTTTAGTGAAGCCGTCTCATGAATTGTTTGGCGAGTTGCTTTTACGCGCGGGCCAATTTCAAGCAGCTGCCGCACAATTTAAGATGGCCCTTCAGCGTCAACCAAACCGCGCGCGTTCGCTCATCGGGTTGGCCCGGGCCTCGACGGCGCTCGGCAATCGTAGTGAAGCAAGATCCGCTTACACCAAGCTGGTGGAACAATGGCAACAGGCTGACCCGGGATTGCCCGAGCTGGCCGAAGCTCGCGCGTACTTAGCGCAGCCAGCCCCGCAGGCCATGCACCGCTAAAAGGATCGATCCGCGAAATCACATTCCACAGTGTGGTTTCGCGGATCGATTTAGTCGTCAGCAGTTGGTTTCCCTCCGAGGGCGGGTCATAATTTTTTCATCCCCTTCCCCCCTTGGGCAGGGGAACGAGGAAAAGGGTCTTAGACGCGCGTAAACCCCTCTCCCCTTCCCTCTCCCAAAGGGAGAGGGTGATTAGCACCCCTATTCACAATTGCGAGATCCTATTTCTTCTCCTTAACGTCGTAGGCATAGATCGTGTCCTGATCGCGCAGGTAGAGCCGGCCACCGGCCACGACCGGATGCGCCCACGTCGGCAACGAATCCTGCGGAATCCTGAAGCGCCCCTTCTCGCGATAACCATTAGGCGACGCTTCAATTAAACCAACCACTCCATTTTCACTTAACGCATACAAGTTGCCGTCGGCGTAAACGAGCGAGCCCTTGCCCACGCTGCGATCTCTCCAGGCGACCTCGCCCGTGTCGAAACGCATGGCTGTCAGGATGCCTCCCGAAAATCCGTAAAGATGATCGCCAATCAAAATCGAACTGCTGTGATGATTGCGCATGTCTTTGGTGAAATAGACTTCCTGGGCTTTCC
Organism: Pyrinomonadaceae bacterium; assembly: GCA_031366425.1. Taxonomy (GTDB): domain Bacteria; phylum Acidobacteriota; class Blastocatellia; order Pyrinomonadales; family Pyrinomonadaceae; genus PSRF01. The sequence continues at coordinate 1,527 of JANLZV010000473.1, forward strand.
CGTCAGCCTTAATCTCAACCAAGCCCGCGCCGGTGCCATAGTCGGACGAGACGAACACGCGGTTTCCACGGACGACTGGAGTAGCGGCGTTGGCCACGTCATTCGAGGCGCGGGCATATTCCCAGAGGAGTTTTCCATCTTTTAGATCAAGACCGAGGGCTCGCGTGTGGGTGAAAAAAACTACCTGCGTAGTGCTTCCGATCTGCAGCGGAATGCCGGAAGAGTAACCAGCGCGATCGCTTTGGCTCTTCCAGATCAACGAACCGTTTTTCTTATCCAGGGCAACTATTGAAGCGCCCGGCCCGCCCGCGTTAACCAGGAGTTTTTCTCCGATTACTAACGGCGACTCGCTGATGCCCCAGGTAATGTTTGAGCCGCCAAACTTCTGCAGCATGTTCAAGGTCCAGTTAACCTTGCCAGTGCGCACATCGATCGACGAAAGGTCACCGCTGCCTCCGAGAGCGTAAAGGGTGTTGCCATCAACGGTCGGAGTGCCGCGTGGACCATCGCCGCGATCGTTGCGAAACGCGCCGCCGTGGGGCGTGGCCCATGCCTGCTTTCCGGTCGCGACCTCAAATGCGATCACGTATTCGCGATCGCCACGCAGACCCATGGTGAAAAGCCGGCCATTCGAGATGGCAAACGACGAGTAGCCGCCGCCCGCTCCGGTTGCCTTCCAGGCGAGTGCTGGTCCATCGGCGGGCCACTGTTTCAATAGCCCTGTCTCTTTGGAAATACCATCGCGATCCGATCCGCGCCACTGCGGCCAATCGCCACCGGTCTGAGCTACGATTCCCGCTTCCAGACAGATGACCAGGCCTATCGCACTCAAGAGCATCCTATTGATGTTTTTCATGATCGAATCTCCTCAACTGCAGATAGCTGCCACAAGTCGCAGCCGATCAAAGCGCTGACGAGTCAGCGCGTTTCAACCCCCCCCGACCCGCATCAAGCCTGAGGCTTGAAGTAGAGCACCAGCCCGGCGCCGGTAGCAGCAAGCAAAAACCCCACATAAAGTAGTGGGTTCGGCGATACCTTGGGCGGGTGAAGCCACATTGAAAACAGCACATTCACGAGGGGCGCTCCGCCAAACACGAGCGGCATGACATAAGTCGGAAGTCCGCCGTAGCGAAACGCGAAGATGATGCAGACTGCGCCGAGCGCACCCAAGGCGCCGCCGAGCATAGCCGCCATCGAGCCTTTCATCGTGAAACCATTGAGCTCACCCTGATATGAAAGCGTGGCGACCGGAACCAAAACCCCAATCAGAAAATACGCCACGCCGACGCAGAGCAACGCGCGCATCGGGCTGCCAAGCGCCACTTGGCCGCGATGCAATGCTGGTCCATACAGACCCCATGACAGCGCGGCGCCGAGGGCAAAAAGAATCCAAAGCATAAGAGGAGACCTCGTTTCGTGCATCGCAATTTGTAAGAATATCCGAGGGACTGCTAACAATCCCACTCATGAAAGCAGGATTTCAACCATGTGTTCGCGGCGAAACTAGAAGACTAAACGTACGCCCAATTGAATCTGTCGCGATGAAGTCACCGTCGATCGGATCACGCCGAAGGTCGAAAGTGGCTGCTCATTGTCAACGGCTCCGGTAAAAGCGATCAGACTTGGGTTGCCGAAGTTTGCCCGGTTGAAAACGTTGAAAGCTTCGAAGCGCAGTTGGACCAGGCCGGCATCGCCGAGACGCGTCCAGCGCGTGTTCTTCACGGCCGAGAGATCAAGCGTGCGCAGATTTGGACCAATCAATGCGCCGCGACCAAGATTGCCGAGCCGACCGGCAGGTTGCAGGCGAAACGCCGCGGAATTGAAGTAACCTGACGGGTCGCCCACGATCGCCGTGTTAGCGTCGAAGCCTGGCGCAATATCTGCCCGATCAAAACCAATCCCCGGAGCGAGCGACGGCGACCACTGCGAGCGCGAACGGTTGCGGGCGACGAAGACGGTCAGCGGGTTTCCGCTACGCATCTGGCCAATGCCGGAAAGCTGCCAGCCGTCCAGAATTTTTCCGGCCACCCCGTTGAAGCTTTTCGCAAACGGAACTTCCCAACTGAAGTTGAACACCAGATTGTGCTTTGCGTGATAATCCGCAAGGCCCTTGTTGTAGTTCAGCTGCGGAAATTCCGGAAACGCTGTGGTCGTCCCGTTGGTAGAGTCGGAGAAAAAAGTCGAAGCTTGCGTGGTGTCGATGTTGCGAGAAAACGTGTACGACGATTGGGCGGAGAAGCCCCGGCTGAAGCGTTTTCGCACTTCAAAAATCATTGCGTTGTACCAGGAATTTCCGTCGCTGCTCTTAAGTTCGATCGTGGTAAACGCCGTGTTCGGACGCGTTTGGCCCGCAGGATAAAATGGAGTTCCATCCGTTCCCAAAATTGGCGTGGGCAAATTCACATCGCTACTACGCAGCAAGTGAACGCCGCGCGAGCCGGCATAGCCGAGCGTAACGACGGTGTTCCACCAAAGCTCGCGTTGCAGGTTTAGATTCCACACCTGCGTGTACGGGTTATTGAGATTAAATTGCACGGGCCGGATCGAAAGCGAACCGTTGAAATTGGGGATTGGAAAAGTCGGATTGTTTACTACGGGTCGCGGCGTGGCCGGCGGGTTCGTGACCGTGACAATCAAATTTTGCTGGTTGTTGGTGTTGAAGTAGACGCCGTAACCGCCGCGAACACTCGTGCGGCCATTCCCGAAAACGTCCCAGGCAAAGCCCAGTCGCGGGGAGAAATTATGGAGCGTGGGGTTTTGATAGAGTGGACCAATCGTCGGCGCCCGGTCAGTCAGGTTGATCAGCGCCGAGTCGCGGCCATGAATATCGACGGGCAGAGTGGCCGCTTCGTAGCGCAGGCCGCCGTTGAGCGTCAATCGCTGATGCGCGCGAAATGAATCCTGCACGTAAAAGCCTGCGAGAGTGAAACGCCAGTAGCGATCAAGCGCGCCATTGGGAGCGATGCCGATAAACCGAACCGGCGTGTTCCTCAGAAAATCAGTCATCGAGTTGAACGTAAAGATCCCCAAACTGAAAGTGGGGTTGACCATGTTGTCCTGGTAACGCTCGACTACGGAACCGGCTTTGATCAGATGCCGACCGCGATTGTGCGTGATTCCATATTCAAACCCAAAAACGTTTTGGGTCAATCGAAGACCCGCCGAGGTTTGCGGACCAAAGCGCCCAGGTATGCCGCCGATGTCGATGCCTCCGGGGATGCTCTGTCCCGGCACAAACGGCGTCAAACGTCGCGACGTGTTCGCTTCGACATCCTGGCCCACTCGCGTACGGCTAAAGCTGAACCTGAAAGTGTTAAGCGTGTTTGACGAAAGCGTCTGCCGGGCTTCGCCAGTGAAAAATTGATTGCGCGAAAGGAACGTGCGCGGAAACTGCGGATAATCGGTTGGCAGTCGCTGGTTGGCATTGTCGAGCGTGTAACGCGCGAAAAACTGAGCCCGGTCGCTCCGGTTGTAATCGAAACGCTCCTGGAAAAAGTGTTGACGCACCTGCTGTTGAAAACCGAAAGCGTAAGCCGCCAGGTTGCCGGTGACCGTCGACTCTCCAACATTTGGCAACGGAAATTCGTCCAGGTAGGGCCGGATGGCGGCATTCACCGGCACGCTGGTGCGAATTATATTTGCTGCCGGGCAAGTCTGACCTGCCGCCGGCGTGATCGAACATCTGGAGATAACGCCGTTGC
>JANLZV010000758.1:0-14445 GCA_031366425.1 Pyrinomonadaceae bacterium
TGTCGCAATCGATGGAAGCGGTCCAGGAACATAGGCCGCTGCCCGGGACGACCCAACCAGCATGAAGAGCAAGATAACGCCAGCTCAAGTATCCGGTGTTGAGCACGGTGATGATTAAGACGGCCATCAACATTGCGTCAAGGCGTCGCGAAGATTTGTTGGAACTCATAGAAATAGATTTGGAGGATTGATTGTCAGAACTTCGTTCCTACAGGTCTACTTGCACGCTCGCAGGCCTGATGTTATTCATCCTGCCATGTCTGTGCTGCTCTTTTTCATCGACGGCTTGGGAATCGGTTCGCGGGGCCCACACAACCCACTTGATGGACTTGCCCGCGCGGAACCGCTGGCGATCTTTTCCGATGAAGATCTGACCACGATTCACGACGGACTCATCGTACCTACCGACGCTCGGCTCGGAGTGGAAGGTCGACCGCAAAGTGCTTCGGGGCAAACCACCATTCTTACGGGCATCAACGTACCTGCGCAGCTTGGTTATCACAAGCAGGGCTTCCCCAATAGCGCGATGATCGAGATTCTTCGCAAACATTCGATCTTTCTGCAATTAACCCGCGCCGGGGTGGCGCCGATCACATTTGCGAATACTTACACGCAGAAGTTTTTCGACGAACGCCCGCGCTGGGTATCAGCCACGACTGCCGCGATGGAAGCGGCAAACGTACCCTTCCGCAAGGTTGTAGATCTGAAAGCAGGTCGCGCTGTTTACCACGACTTCACCAACGCTTCCTTGATCGAGCGAGACGAAGATGTGGACCTGCGCACTCCGGAAGAAGCTGCCCGCGTGTTGGCAACAGTTGTGGCCGAAAATCGTTTTACTCTCTACGAGTATTTCCTCACCGACAAAGCGGGACATGCTCAGGACATCGCGAGGGCCCAAACTGTCTTGCGCGATCTCGCGTCGATGATCCGCGAACTCTTGAAACTAATTGATTTGAATCGTAGTTCCGTTATACTCACCAGCGATCACGGTAACATTGAAGATCTTTCGACGCGCAATCACACGCTGAATCAGGTGCCGACAATTGTCTGGGGCGCGCATCGTAAAACGATTGCCAGTCGGATCAAGACTCTCGCAGACATTACACCGGCTATCCTGGAGACTTTGACGAGTTAACCCGCCTCGGCAAAATAATGATGCCAACCGAATCCGCCGCCGCGCTTCCCCATCTCGAGAAGAACAATCGACGCGAAGTCTTTGGCTGGAAGATGTACGACTGGGCCAACTCCGCTTTCTCCACCACGATCGTCGGCGCGCTCTTTGGTCCGTACCTGACCGAAATCACGCAACGTGCAGTCGGCGAAAACGGAATTGTCCTGGGCCTGGGACCGATGGGCGCCGTCACCGCCAAGTCATTCTTTCCCACTTGCGTTTCCGCGGCCGTTTTTCTGCAAATCTTTCTGCTGCCGATTCTGGGCGGCATCGCCGACTACTCAAACCTCAAGAAGAAAATGTTGGGGTTGTTTTGTTACACCGGCGTGACCGCCACCTGTCTAATGTTCTTTGTTGATGGCGAGCTTTATTGGCTTGGCGGCGTCCTCTTCATAATCGCGAACCTTTGCTTCGGCGCCGCGCTGGTCGCCTACAACGGGTTTCTTAACGACATTACTACTGAAGACCAACGCGATAAGGTCTCCAGCCGCGGCTTTGCCTATGGCTATCTTGGAGGCGGACTGCTGCTCGCGTTTAATTTTTTGCTGGTGAAGAGCGCGGCCCGTTTTGGGATCGATGGCTACATGGCTGTGCGGATTTCTTTGCTGTCGGCGGGACTATGGTGGGGTGGGTTTTCGATCATTACCTTCGCCACACTCCGAACGCGAGTTGCAGAGAAATCTTTGCCGCCCGGCAAGACTTACTTAACTGTCGCTTTCTCGGAACTGGGCAGAACATTTCGTGAACTCGCCCGCCTCCGCCACACGCTGCGATACCTGGTTGGTTATCTTTGCTTCAACGACGGCATTCAGACAGTGATCAGCATGGCCTCCGTCTTCATGGCCCAGGAGCTATTCACCTCGCGCGGCCTAAAAACCGATCAGTCGTTTCTGCTGGGGATTTTTTTGATGGTCCAGTTTGTCGCAATCTTTGGCGCCCTGGTGTTTGAACGTCTGGCTTACGCGATCAATACGAAAAACGCGATCTTGATTTCGCTGGTTCTCTGGGGCGGCGTCGTGATTTACGGATACGGATTTCTTCACAACACCAACCAGGCATGGATTATGGGCGCGGTGATCGCGATTGTGCTGGGCGGCTCACAAGCGCTTTCGCGTTCGCTCTTTTCAAGAATGATTCCGGCGGGACGCGAAGCTTCCTTCTTTGGAATTTATGAGGTTTCGGAGCGCGGAACTTCGTGGTTGGGTCCGCTCGTTTTTGGCGTGGTGGTGGCGGCGACTGACTCTTACCGCCAGGCGTTGTTATCGCTAATTATTTTCTTTGTTGTCGGTACGCTGATTCTTTATTTCACGGACACCGACAAAGCGATCCACGCTGCCGGAAACTTGCTTCCGGAAGAAGCGGCCTCGGCAAAATAGCCCCGCGACGGACTGCGCTCAACCAGCCATTTTCCGTTCCTTGTCTTTCCTGTTTTCAAGACAATCGCGCGAACAGTAGACTGGCGAGCCTGCACCCGATCGAACGGCACGGTCGGCCGGTACCCACGTTCCACAACCAACGCATCTGACCAGTTTCTGGTCAACTCGGGCAGTCGCCCGCGATGAGGCGGGAGCTGCGTCTCCAACCGCGTTCAGAGTTCCCAACACCTTTTTAAGGATTGCGAGATACGGCCGCACGCGTGAATAAACGAGTAGCAGAAGTAGCGCTATTAAGGAACCGACGATTAGGTATTTCAAGACTCGCTCCGCGTCCGGCGATTAAGTGCGTTCGTCACCGTCAGGTTTGGAACCCGGGACATAGGTAACGTCAACGTTTCGACGGCGCGGGGCCGGATCGCTGGATCGACGGCGCGGCGTTGATTCGCGGTTGCGCCGATCTACGCTACCAGCCGGCAATCCTTTGCCGTGCACAGCCTCCTCAAGAATTCGCGTGATTTCCTGCGAGAGAGTGCGATGCTCGGCCGCGGCGCGCCGGCGCAACGACTCTTTCAAGTGGTTGGGCACATATGCGCCAATAAAAACTCCCTTACGATTCGCCATCTTTCCCGAGCCTCTCTTTCAGCTTTTGTTACGGAATAAACCGGTGAAGTATTGAAATGTGTTAGCCGGTTCAACGACCGGCGAGAACCAGCGTAATGCCCAACAAAAAGAACAGGTCTGTAAGCCGAATTCTGTACTCCGATCCTCACCTTCGATCCGGATTTTGGCCGGGTCGATAATTAGAAACGGAGTGGCGATCATTCATCTAGTCCAACTGTTGCCAGATTGGATCAAGCGATCTACCCGGAGGTCGTAGCGGTTTTGCAACCACTTTGGGCGGGTAGCCCTGTTGACGCCTCCCTATTTGATCTTGCACTGCGAGGAGTTTGCCTGGCCGCACGTGTCACCACATACGCCGGTGCGCTCTTACTTTAAGCCCTTGCGGGCCGCACCGTTTCACCCATTACCCGACCCGAAAGCCTGGCTGGTCTGTTCTCTGTTGCACTTGTCGTCGTTCGATAAAATCGAACGCCCCGCCGTTAGCGGGCTCGCTACCCTGTAGTGTTCGGACTTTCCTCTCCCGGAACTCAATTCGTAGTATTTCAGATGAATCCGAAACTGATGATTTGAGATCCAGCAGCGACCGCCCAACCTGTTCTCTTTGCAAGGCCCGGGGAGTATAGCAAGCTGCGATCAACCCGTACAGCGGATGTTGTGACTTGCCAAGCTCAACCGAAGTATTTGAAGCCGACCCGCATGCTGTTTAGCAGACTCGGGGAAATTGTCAGCGCCAATGCAATCGAGACCAGCGAATGTGAAAGCGCGAGAGCGAAAAGATTGGCTTCGCGCTGATAGGTTGCGGCCCAAATCAAGCCCCCCGCCAACGTCGCCAACGCCAGAATTGGATTCGGCAGATGCAGCAATGCAAAAACAAGGGCAACGATGACGACGCTGGCGGCCCCCTTCCCAAACGCGAGTTGCGCGCGCCGGTTGATAAAACCGTTCAGCACATACTGCTGAAACAACGCCCATACCGGGAGCCACATAAATCTGGCTCGTAGCTGGTTATGAACCAGGTCGCCATTCATCAACCAACCCACGAGAAAGGTTGCAACCAAAACCAATGCCGTCGGCAGGAGAAGCAGGCGACATGCGGCCGCAAGATTATCAACGCGAAATCCTATGTCTCTCAGCGTTTCACCCCGCTCGCGATGCGAAACGAACATCAGCACGGCGGCCAAAGCGATCGGCGCCGCGATGACTATTTTGCTGCGGCCGGCAAACGCAAGCACCACCCACTCGGCAATCACAGCCGAGCTAACTACGGAGACAATCTCCCAAATCGCAAGCGCGCGCCTTGGGCTGGTGCCTACAGGGATGGCTGCCGATTCATCTTCCATTATTCTTGCTTCGGACCTCGAAGGTTTCCATTTTGATCGACTACGAACGGTATCGGTGACCCCAGCAGCTGCAGCGATTTGCGAACGCCCTGGCCGCTATCATGCAGCGCGTAGACTCGCGCCTCATGCGCTCCCGAGCTGAGCGAGGTTAATGCAAACTCGTAACCGTGCCATTCATCTTTCGCCCAGCCGGCCGCGGAAACATCCGGCCGCGAACCCTTTGCTACCGCCTGGGCGACAAACTGCCCATCGACAAAAAGTTGTACTTCAACGCGATCCCATGGCGCGGCATTGTTGACGGCCCAGCCGGCTATGCCGGTCTCAGTCACACCACCCCAGCCATGGAAAAAGGGCGGGAGGAGAGCTATGAACGCGAACACCGCCAGCGCGCCGACAATCAACGCTTCAGCAATCGACTTGCCGAGTAGTACATGGACCAACAATGGCGACGACGTTTTCATAGTTCCACTAACAAAGCCACTGACAAAGCCATAGCCTATCGCTGTGCTTCATGAACACATCCGCGTACGAGCCTGGATTTGTGGCGCGCCATTATAAACGGATTGCTTGCAGGGCAAACTGTTATTAGCCGGCAATTTCGCTTAAGCTCCAAACGACTAAGCCGTCGCCGCCAACCCAATGAACCCTTTTCCCCGCAGCGAAACCCCGATGGCCGAGTTGAATGCTAACGGGCCTGAACCGGTTGGGTCGCCACTCACCAATCGCGTGCGAGCTGGGGTTAGTTGGAACGTCTCATCAGCACTACTCACTGAATTTAGTCGGTTAGGCCGATCCATCGTACTGGCGCGACTGCTGGTGCCGGAAGACTTCGGCCTCTTCGGCATGGCCCTGACAATCGTGGCCGCCGTCAACGCACTCACTGCCCTCGGCCTCGATCGCACCATCATCGCGAGCAAATTTGAGAGCGAAGCTGAACTCGAAACTCACTTGAATACTGTCTGGTCCACTGAGCTGGTGCGGAGTTTAACCATTGCGCTCCTGGTGACTGCTTCCGCGTATCCGATTGCCCGATTTTACGGTCAGCCACAGTTGAAGGTGATAATTCCGATTCTTGGCGCGATCAGCTTCGTGCAGGGATTTCAGAATGTTGGCCTAACGCTGTTGCGAAAACAAATTCGCTTTGCCCGAATCTTCTGGTTTGAACTCTGCACCAACATCACTGGGATCGTTTTGACTATTGCCCTTGCCCTTGTGATGAGAAATGTTTGGGCGCTAGTAATCGGACTCCTGTTGACTGCCTGCCTGAGCACCACGCTCTCTTACGTTTTTCATCCATATCGGCCTCGACTCGCTTTTGAAAAGACGGCAGTGCGCCGCGCGGTGCACCTCGGGAAGTCGGCCTTTGTGATCGCAGTGGCCTCGTATGTCACCACGATGGCCGACAACGTGATGATCGGACGCCTGCTGGGACCAGGTGCGCTCGGCAACTATTCGCTCGCTTACAACATTGCGAGCACGCCTATCAGCGTTCTCGTTTTTGCTTTCGGCACCGTACTTTTCCCTGCCTACGCAGAAATATCAGATAAGCCGAAGCGGCTTGAGCAGGCGTTCACGAAAGTGTTCGGCATCTCTTTGCTCATCCTGTTGACAACGACGGTCTTCTTGTACCTTCTGGCCGGCGAAACCATCCAGCTATTGTTCGGTGGCCGTTGGGCCAACGCGGGCAAAGTTCTCCCCCTGCTGGCCCTCATCATTCCCTTTCGCGGTCTCACAATAATAGTCTCCACGCTTTTTCTGGCTTTGAATAAACCTGGGCAGGTGGCAATTGGAAAAACGTTGGAAGCCATTATCTTCGTCTCAATACTCTATCCCCTGGTGAATTCGTTTGGACTAGTCGGCGCCGCCGGGGCCGGCCTGATTGCTTATGGAATTTCATTCGTAACCCGAATTCACGCACTCGAAGCTTTGATCCCGGGAATAACTCCAAAGCTTGTTCGCATTTCAGTCTTGACTATGATTGCAGCTGGCTCTGGTTTCTTCGTCGCAGCGTTCTGCCTGGGTCTACTTAGCGCGCCGCTCCCGCGTTTGGTTTGTGGAGGTCTGCTAACAAGCGCGATCCCATCCGGTATTCTGCTTTTAATCCGAAGAGATTTCAGGAAGACGGTGGTTCAATGGTTTTCTTCAAAGTGATTCTGGAGATGAGATCGACCGCGTGTGGCGTCAATGCGGGACTGTGGTTTGACCCGACGACGATGCCAGAACCTCCCGGTAATACGCGATTAGTGACTCCACGGTCCGTTCGGGCAATAGTTCAAGAGTCTTTTGTTGCGCTGCCGCTCCAATTTCTTCGAGTTTCGGACTGTGCCAGGCTGAAATAATTTTGTCAGCGAGAGCATCGGAGTTATTAGGCGGAACGAGAAACCCGGTCCTATCTTCGGTTATTAATTCGCCAAAGCTACTGCTGTTTGTACCAATGACCACTTTGCCCAAGCCCATCGCTTCGAGGCAGGCGTTGGGAAAATTTTCCACCAGCGAAGGGATAACCACCAATTGGGCCCCAGCAATAACAGGATAGAGCTGGTGATGCGGTAGCTTCTCAATGACTATGAGCCGATCAACCGAGTCGCCACACTGCTCCCGAGCGTAAGCCGCCATCGATGGTCCAAGTTCGGTTTCGAGATCCCGCCCTACCAGCGCAGCATGAGCATCAGGACACTCCGCAAGAACGCGTGGCAGCGCCTGGGCCAACGTATGAATCCCCTTCTGCAACTGAAACCTCCCGAAGAACAACAGATACTTCTTGCCTTTCAAAAAGCGATCATAGATTGACGTATCCCACTCCGTCGTCTCCAGGTAGAACGGCGATCTAATCACTCGCACATCTGTAAGTTTCGCGTCGGTTGCCAAAATCTTCTGTAGAAAATTACTGGGCGCAAACACATCTTTGCTTAACTGAAATTGGAGACCTTCCAATCGCTGTACAATCCGCGAATCCAGAGTCTCCTTAACGAAGCCTGCATCATTCCAGACCGGCAGATAAGACGAGGCGCGCAAGACGTGAGTAATGTTTGAGAAACACATGGACACCAGGCCACAGCAGGAATAGTTGGGAAATTGAACGAGATGCAAGGGGTGTTGCGCGTCGATTCGTTTGAGCAGGCGGTTAATCTTCACGCTGAGATCCAGGTAGAGGATTGTCGTTGGCAGACGATAGCGGGTCGAGCTGTCCAAATGCTTCCACCACTTGCTGGTGGTGAGCCGGTGGACCTTGACGCCTTCGTGATCGAATTCAGCGTCGTCAATTTCCGAAAGCGTGAGGACGTGAATGTCGTGGCCCATGCCGGCGAGGGCTTTAGCTACCCGGTGGAGGTAGTTGGACAGACCACCATCGAAATACTTCTCAGTCACGTACTCGGGAGTCGCAAATGCAATTCGTAAAGGCTCAGGGCTCATGTGGCCAAACCTAGGCGCAGCCAGGGAGTGCTGCCGGAATCACTTCGCGCACTCGGCCCCGCGGCGCGAGTTGCAGGACATGCAAGCTGGAATCAGGTGGATCTGGTTGTTGAGGCGATGTTATCGAGGCGGTCAATTGACGTCAATGGCGCGCCGTAATCAGCCGGACGGGAAAATGAACGGCAGGATTTCGGTGGCTAACAGTGGCGATGGAGTCGAGATGGAATCGAGCTGCTCAGCGGCTTTCCCCGACTTGAATGCGATCTCCCGGTTGCAGAACAGGATCGGGAATTTTTCCGTCCTGAATTTTGCGCAGGTTGTATTCTTCGGTGATGAGTCTGCCATCGGCACCTTGTCGTGCAACCCGGACTCTTTGACCAGCGGCTTTCGTCGTTCCGCCGCTCGCTAGAATCGCTTGAGTCAGCGTCACTCCCGCATGATAGGGCTTTTGCCCCGCCGAATTGATCTCTCCACCCACGAACAAGAATTCGGTTGGCCCAGCAGGCATCCCGGAGACTTTGATTACATCTCCCGGTAGCACGAGGGAGGCCGCGGCATCAGAGTCTTTAAGGTCCACCATGATGGGGGCGCGGCCCTGGCGGTTAATCGTTGCTCGCGCCGCTTCGGGAAGCATCAGAGCTTCCGCCAGGATGGTGTAAAGGGGCACCGCTTCACGCCTCAGGTTTTTCACCCCAGGCGCGCCAACGAAACCCGTCACCGTAACGGTGTGACTGGCGAAGTCGCGAACGTTGACGTTGATCGTGGGGTTGTCGAGGATCTTAATGCGTTCCCGCAAGAGGTCGGCCACTTCCGCGGTGGTCAGCCCGGCGGCCTGAATTGGACCACCAGCTAACGGATACTCGAGCATCCCGCCCTCGATCACCGTAAAGAGCGTGGACTGTTTTCCCGAGCCGCCGGCGAGTTGAATATCGAGCACATCACGGACGCCCACGCGGTACAACTGGCTGACGGCAGGGACAATTAACTTCGCGGCGAGGATTGCATTCGGGGCCGGTACATTGATTTTCGAGGCCGTTGGAGAAACTGTCCGCGAGCGATTAGCGAGGTTCGATAAAGAACCCGGAGTTTCAGATCGGGCTGCGGGCGGACCGCTCAAGCCGCCTTTCGCATGGGCCTGGAGAGACTGTCCCTCATTCGGAGAATTGACGGGCGGTGAGGTCGACGGCTTGAGATCTTCCCCCCAAACCCGTACGCGGGTCGCATTTGAACCGCTGGTTCCCGTCTGGGCCGCTTCAGTGGACTTGGCAGACTGTTTGTTTGCTGCAACAACCGACGGCACCTGACTGAAAGTTGTACCTGCGCTCAGCAGGATCGCGAGTGTGAAAGTCGAAGCACAAGCGGCGAGAGTGAGCTGTTTCATAATCCTATTTACGTCCCCCGAAAACTGTTTGTCGCTGTAGCCAGGAATCGTAGGCGGCACCTCCGCCCACGAAACTTCGCACCATTAGGGATAAACAGCTAAACGCGGCCGTTTCTTAGAACTTGAGCTTACTTTCCGATTTGCCTCAAACAGGGTGGTGGTAAGAGAGGAACTTAATGCGCGCGGGCCTTGAGCGGGACTCTGGGCGCCGGCAGGCTGCTGGGCGGAAACAAATCAGGCCACGCCGCCGCAAAGCGTTCGCGCACCAGGTTTTCCACCTCATCAGCTGTGGCACACTTGAGACATTCTTCGGCAATCGCGCGGGCCCGATCCGAATCAATTCCAGCGAGGGTAGTGCGGATGCGAGGAATTGCGGACGGAGTCATACTCAGCTCAGTGGCCCCCAAGCCAATCAAAAGAACGGCGTAAGCTGGAGTGGACGCCATCTCACCGCAAACGATAGTGGGAATCCCGGCGGCGCGGGCCGCATCAAGACAGCGCCCAATGCTTTGAAGCACGGCGGGGTGAAGTGTGCGAAACCAGTCGGCCACCTCGTCGTTTCCGCGGTCAACCGCGAGGGTGTATTGCACGAGATCATTTGTGCCCAGTTCGAAGAAGTCCACCGCAGCGGCAATACTTGCTGACATTAAAACGGCCGAGGGCAATTCGATCATCGCGCCCACTCTAACTAAACCGAAGTCACGCCCCGATTCGGTCAATCGCCCGGCCTCTTCAGCGATAATCGTCCGAGCGCGGTTCACGTCATGCACATCGGCAACCATCGGCAAAACAATTTTCAGCGCTCCGGCATTCGCAGCCAGCAGAATCGCCCTCACCTGGGTGCGCATGATCTCTTCGTTGAGTAAACCAAAACGGATGGCTCGCAATCCCAGCGCCGGGTTCTTTTCCGGTTCATGAGGCTCAGCCGCACCAGGCTCATGCAGCGTGCCCGCTCCCAGATCAAAAAGTCGAATGACAGCCCCGTCGTCTCCGGCGACTCCGGCAATCTCCTCGTAAGCAGTTCTCTGCTCCTGTTCAGAAACCAGCACCCCGCGATGTGCTAACAAAAATTCTGATCGATAAAGACCTACGCCGCGCGCCCCATACTTTCCTACGCCTTCAAATTCGTTTGGAACTTCGACGTTGGCCCTCAAGATAATTTCCACTCCGTCTTCCGTGAACAGTGGTCCGCTCTCAAGGCTACGTCCGGTTCGTTGTGCCGAAGTTCGTTCCGCTGCCTTGTTTCGATAGGCATCGAGCGTTGCGGAGTTCGGATGAAGGATCACCTCACTGCGGGTTGAATCAACAATAATTCGATCGCCGGTCTTTGCTTGTTTGAAAAAATCGCGGAGGCCAACTACCGCAGGAATGCCCATGCCGCGCGCCAGAATCGCCGTGTGGGAGGTCCAGCCCCCTGAATCCGTGGCAATCGCGCGCGCGTGTTGCAGGTCTAACTCTGCGACGGCCGACGGAAGCAAATCCTGCGCAACGATGACTGCGTCTTCGGAAAGTTCTCGCTGGCCATCTTGAACTCCGCCCAAGGCCGCCAGCAGACGCTTCACTACGTCTTCAACGTCTGAACCGCGAGTACGCAAGTATTCGTCTTTGATTTCGGCGTACAACGACACGAGGCGGTCGCCAACTACTTTTACTGCCCACTCCGCATTGGCCTGCTCGTCGATAATCTGGCGTTCGATGTCGCCGATCAATTTCACATCTTCGAGCATCAGCAGATGCGCTTCAAAAATGTAGGCGTGATCTTTTCCTAACCGCTCCTCAGCATGCTTTCTCAGTGCCAGAACCTGATCGCTCGCCAGCTTGACTGCCGACTGAAATCGCGCGCGCTCCGCATCGATGTCCGACTCGCTAATCTTCCAGTGAAACACTTGCTGAGTGCCATCGTGCATGCGCAATACGCGCCCGATGACGAGACCGCTGGACACACCCAGACCTGCCCACCGAACTTCTTGAGGTTGTCGCATCATTTCGCGTTACCGGAGCCTTCGTCCCCAAACCCGTTAGCGAAGAGCTCTTCGAGGGCAGCGATTGCCGCTTCCTCGTCCGCGCCATCTGCGCGCGCCTCCAGTTGGGTACCGCAAGTAGCGGCCAACATCAACACGCTGAGGATCGATTTCGCGTCGGCGTCGGCATTACTCGCGGGACCTCGGAGCGCACCCGAGTCAGTCTCACTACGGCGCAAGACGACTGTGCTCTGAAATCCGGAGACGAGTCGCACCAGCTTGGCCGCCGCTCTGGCGTGCAAACCCAGCCGCGCTTTTACTACGAGACTGCGCTCGATCATTGTTTACCGCTGCTTTTCGATGGATTTGCGGGAGGGGCGAGCAGGTCGCCGGCGTGATAGATGCCCTGGCGCCCGAGTTCGCACACACGACGTGCGGTTTCAATTAGAGAGATGTTTAGCTGTTGGCTCGCCAGCTTGATAACCATCGGGAGGTTAACCCCAGTGACAACTTCAACATTTCCGTCGTCGAGGAACATGGACGCAATGTTAGTCGGAGTACCACCGAACATGTCGGTCAGCAACAATACTCCGGCCCCCTGGGAAACACGCAGGATCGCCCGTTGCACTTCGTCGCGCGCGGCGTCGACATCGTCGTGCCAACCAATCGAAACTGCAGTGATAAACGAAATCGGGCCAATGATCATTTCGGCCGCAGCCAGGAGTTCCCCGGCAAGATGTCCGTGCGTAACAATCACGCCCGCGATTCGTAGCGTCTCGGCCTTTACTTCAGCTTCGGGAGGTTTCGTACTCATTCCTCACTCCTAACTTCCTCACGCCGGCAAAATTGCGAATCTCAGCGAGATCGGCTGACCTTTCTGACGTCGCGATGGACCACATGCGCGTCGAAGCCGTTTCGTCGCAGGCTGCGTCCGAGCGCATTTGCGATCATTACCGAACGGTGCCGGCCCCCGGTACAGCCAATTCCTACCGTCACATAGGATTTGCCTTCTCGCTTGTAGAGCGGCAATAAATAGTCGAGCAGATCGTTGAAGCGGCGCAAGGTCTCCTCAACTTCGGGCTGCGATCTTAGGTACTTTACGATCCTGCTGTCGTGACCTGAGTAAGGCCTGAGGTCGGGAATAAAATGCGGATTCGGCAGATGTCTGACGTCAAACAGCAATTCGAGATCACCCGGATTGCCAAACTTGTGGCCAAAGCTCAACACCTGCACGCGCATTGGCCCACCCTGCCGGTCAGGGCTGAACCTTTGCAAAAGATGATTGCGAAGCGTATGGACCGTGTGCTCGGAAGTGTCGATTATTTGGTCGGCAAGTGCGCGGACGCCAGCCATCGCCTCGCGTTCAGCTCGAATTGATTTGAGCAGGCCCACTTCCTGGCGCGATGGATGCGGACGTCGCGTTTCGCTGAAGCGGTGTTGCAGCACTTCATCAGAAGCTTCGAGAAAAAGAACGAAGACGTTTAATCCCGCCGAGCGCAACGCCGCGAGTTGTTTACCGAAATCTGCGAGGAACCCGCCCTCGCGAATGTCGATCACAATCGCAGCGCGTTCAATTCTCTTTTCCTGCCCTCCCGCGGTAATCAGTCCACCGAAAGTCGGCAGCAGGGTAATCGGCAGGTTGTCTACGCAGAAGTATCCCAGGTCCTCGAAAGCGTTGGTCGCCGACGACATTCCGGATCCGCTGAGCCCGGTGATGATCACTACGTCAGGCGTCGCCCCGGCAGTTTTTTGTCCTGTCTTTTTTTTCGGTGCCATTTAGCCGCAAGTCACCTCTGGCCGGTCGTCGGCTAAGGCTCGATCAGTCCGTAGTTTCCGTCAGCACGTTTATATAAAACGCCGACGCGATCAGTATCGGCGTCTCGAAATACCAGAAACTGATCCGGATCGCCTGACAGGCGGAGCGCCGCTTCTTCGGCGGTCATCGGCTTAATAGCGTAGCGACGCGCATTGATGATTCTGGGCGGCCTGGGTGTGGCTTTCAACTGGCCATCAGGAATTGGCGCGACTACGGCCGTTCGCCGCGCACCCTGGCGACGGTCGACAATCTTCTGCTTGAGCTTGAGCGCTTGTTTCTCAATCTTGGCGATCGCCCGGGTGAGAGCAAGGTACATGTCGGCGTTGATGTCCTTGGCGGTCAGCGTGTGATCGCGCCAATGAACAATCAACTCGGCAATATTGCGGGTTTTCTCCACGTCGATCACGACATGAGCCCACGCGGTCGTGCCGTCAAAAATGTGCGCAAGCTTCTTGAAATGATCTTCGACGTGCTTCCGAATCGCGGCGGTTACTTCAACATGACGACCGGTGTACTCAAACTTCATGATGGCAGTTCCCCCTCTGCTTCAATGGGTTAAATGTTTTCTTAACAGCGCCTGCTATCGGCGCCTAATTAAGATCTGGGGGCTAAACACTCTGACGCGTTCGCGAAACTGCGAGCGCTGAATAGCTTCTAAACGACTAAACAACCGCGCGTCGTTCGCGTGAACCCGGGATGCTCATCTGATCGCGATACTTGGCGACCGTCCGACGCGAAAGCTTAATGCCATCTTTGATCAAAATCTTCACCACCTGATCGTCAGTGATCGGCTTATGCGAGTCTTCCTCTTCGATCAGCTTTTTGATTTTCAGTTTGATGATGCGGGTCGAAACCTCTTCGCCGTCCTCATTCATCATTCCTTCGGTGAAGAACCGGCGCAACTCAAGCACGCCTTGCGGAGTGTGCGCATACTTTCGGTTAACCACCCGCGAGACAGTCGACAGGTGCATCCCGATGTCCTCGGCAATGTCTTTGAGCATCATCGGCTTGATGTATTGGACCCCATGGTCGAGAAACTCCTTCTGTCGGGCCACCATGGATTCGACCACTTTGTAGATCGTCTGGCGGCGATGTTCGATGTTGCGAAGCAAATCAATCGCAGAACGCATTTTTTCGCGGATAAAACTTTTCGTCTCATTACTGACGTCCGTCTTGCCCAGCATCTGCTGATACTGCTGGCTCACTCGCAGCCTCGGGCTGCCATCATCGGAAAAATAGATGATGTAGTCTTCATCGTCTTTGTCGAGTTTCTCGATGTAGATTTCGGGGCTGATCAGGACGGGTTCTTCAGACGAATAACGCCGGCCAGGATAAGGATCCAGGGTGCGGATAAATTCCAGTTCA
>JANLZV010000001.1:0-13858 GCA_031366425.1 Pyrinomonadaceae bacterium
GATCGCATCAACGTGAAGAGTTGATTGAATTCACTGATCAAGTGCAGGACCACTTGCGCGCTTCGGGCGAAAGCGAGGGCATCGTTGTGCTGTTTGTGCAGCACACCACCGCGGGATTAACAGTTAACGAAAACGCTGACCCAGATGTGCCGCGCGACATGCTACACCTCCTGCGAACTCTCATTCCCCAACACGGCATGGGCTTTCGTCACAGCGAAGAAAATTCCGACGCGCATATCAAAGCGACGCTGGTCGGTTCATCGGTCACCATTCCTTTCAAAGCAGGCAAACTCTTGCTCGGACGCTGGCAGGGAGTTTTTCTGTGTGAGTTTGACGGCGGTCGCGAACGCCAGGTGATCATGATCTTGCGATAACTACGCAGTTCCGGAATGGCAAATCAATCCTACGACGAGGTAGCGCCACACTACGACGCGGCGATGCGGCCCCTGGACCGTTGGTTTCTGAGGCGTTGGCGAGCTGAGATGTTCGCGCAGCTTCCTGAAAAAGGAATCGTACTGGAGGTTGGCGCGGGCACTGGTTTAAACTTCGATTTTTATCGGACGGGGTGGGCAGGCGTGGCGGCGGAGCCGAGCAACGAGATGCTCAAGATTGCTCAAAACAAGAGTCGCCCAGCGGGCATCATGCTGGTCCAGACGGTGGCTGAGAGACTGCCGTTTGCAAACGATTCGTTCGACGCGGCGTTTGCCAGCCTTGTGTTTTGCTCGGTCGAGGCTCCTCGCACGGCGTTTGATGAGTTGCGGCGCGTGGTGCGGACGGGAGGTGCTGTAGTGTTGTTGGACCACGTTCGTCCGCGTTTCTTGGGGCTGCTATTTGATCTGATCAATCTCGTCACGGTCCCACTTTGCGGCGATCACGTTAACCGGCGAACAGCTGAAACCGCTGAAGCCGCCGGGCTGGAAGTGATCAAGATTCAAAAACACGCGCTCGGAATCTTCAACGTGATCACGTGTCGTGTTTGAACGCAGAGGCCCGCGCGCAAGTAAGAGTTACTGGGGAACATCCTCGCCGCCCAACGACGTCATTATCTCGACAAATTTGTCTACGTCCTTGCGCGTGCCTTCCATGCTGCGGCGACTATCGAGGTAAGCCGTCCAAACGGGTGTTTGCGTCAGTGCCCTGGTGGTGTCTTCATCGAGCGTCTGGGCCATCAAGGCGATCAAATCGCTGATAACCGTCGTGTGTTCCAGCAACGATTGAATAATGGAATAGGCGAGCCGAGCCTGCTCGTAATCCAGATCAACCGGCTGCTGGTTGTGAGGCCCGTCAGATTTGTCAGGTTCGTCAGTCATCAATTTGAGTTACGGCGGCGGGCACTTGCGCGTCGCTGCCAACTTTTAGGAACGGAAGTTCGGTCACTTCACCTGCAATTTCGGTCCCACCCGAAACCACCTTGACCCTGGTTGCCGGAGCGAGCGAATCGTATTTCAAATAACCCAGCGCGATGGCGTGGCCGAGTCGCGGTGAATACGCAGCTGAAGTTATCCAACCAATTTCTTTGTCGTCCACCGACTTCACCACTGCACCCGCAGCGATTGCTGCTGAACTGGCAAACACGATTCCGGAGAGCTTCTTTGCGACGTGTCCGCGATACTTGATGCGCGCGATGATCTCCTGGCCGATGTAGCATCCCTTCGTGTAGCTAATCGCGTCTTCCAAAGCTTCGGTGACCACGTTGGTTTCATCCATGTCGACCCCATACCGTGGAATGCCCGCTTCGATTCTCAAAATCTCTAACGCATCGTAGCCAACCGGACGCGCGCCGGCAGACTGCAACGCGACCCACAAATCAACGGCGCGATCCGCTGCGACAATCAAGTCAAAACCATCTTCACCGGTGTGTGTCGCGCGAATGACCGTAGTGTTTCCATATTTGCCCGCCATTTGGACTGCACCACGCCTCTCAATTTCGCTCGCGGCCACGCCAGGAATAGATTCGAGGATCGATGACGCATGGCGTCCCTGGACCGTAATCAAAACGGTATCGTTAGTGAGATCCAGGACGCGAAAATCGCCGGCGAGAGTAAAGCGTTCGATTGTTTTGAGCACCGATTCATGAGTAGCCGGCTCGGTCACCAGGAGAAAGCTGGGAGATGGTTTCTTACCCGTCTCATCGTCCGCGAGGCGGACCACGAGCACGCTCGCGATCAAACGCCCCTGAACATTCGGAAACGCCGCCGGCATCCAACTGTTAACAGACAACGTCTTCAGGTCGTTAGTAACCAGTCCGTTCAGAAACTGAATCGCCTCAGAACCGCTGACCATGATGCGTCCGGCTGCAGACAGGTCAATCAGCCCAGCGCCGCCTTCGCGCACGGCCGCGTATTCCAGGAGCACATCGCCATAGGAAGCGGGCACTAGCCGGTTGTTCTGCTCGACCATCGTCGCGCCGAGCGCCGCGTGTGTGTCGCTGAGCGGCAAACCGGAATTTAGAAATTGTTCAGTCGTCATCCAACAGACACTTATGGGCGCAGGTTGATGTTATAGGTTTTGATCTTGGAGTTGAGGGTGGTGGCGTTCATTCCCAGGAGCCGCGCCGCCCGCGATTGATGACCATTGGTCTGGTCGAGCGCGCGCCTGATCAGATCGATTTCAAACCGTCTTACCTGTTCATAAAAGTTGATGCCGCGTCCCAGGTCCGCGACCGCGCCGACACTCGCGCCTTCCTGCGAAGCACTCGACACGGACTCCGGGTCACTGATCTCGGTTCGCAGACATTGCCGCGAAACTTCGTCGCCGGGCGCAATCACTACGGCTCGCTCAATCGTGTTCTCAAGTTCGCGTACATTGCCCGGCCATGAATACGCTTCCAACAAGGCCAATACCTCAGGCGCGATCTGCTCTGACACGTTGCGGCCATTCTCTTCGTTGTACTTCTCGATGAAATGCTGGGCCAGAGGCAGGATGTCCTCGCGCCGGTCGCGCAGCGGAGGAAGTTCTATGGGCACTACGGCCAGCCGATAATAAAGGTCCTCGCGGAAAGTGCCCTGCTTGACCGCTTCCTTCAACTCTATATTTGTCGCGGCGATGATCCGCACATCGACTCGCCGGGGCGTGGTATCGCCGAGCGGCGTAAACTCGCGCTCCTGGATCACGCGCAGCAGGCGCACCTGAGTCTCGGGCGGGATGTCACCAATCTCGTCTAGGAAAATCGACCCATTGTCGGCTACTTCGAATAGTCCCTTCTTCGCCGCCACCGCGCCCGTAAAAGCGCCACGGGTGTGTCCGAAGAGTTCCGACTCGAGCAGTTCCGAAGGAATGTTCGAAGTGTTGACGGTGACAAAGGCCTTGCCAGCGCGCGGGCTCGACTCATGAATCGCCTGGGCGATTAATTCCTTCCCGGTACCGCTCTCACCCGTAATTAAAACGGTAGAACGCGCCGGCGCCACTTGTTCGACCAGACGAAAAACTTCCTGCATTACGTCCGAGCGGCCGATGATCGCCCCGCGATCGACCGCACGACTCATCGCGCGTCGCAGGGTTCGCCGTTCCTCTTCTTTGCGCCTACGCTTAATGCCGGCCGCGACGGTGGCAGTGATCTGCTCGTTCTGGAAAGGTTTTCGGATGCAATTGGAAGCTCCGAGCTCCCAGGCGGCGATCGCGGTATCAAAGGTGGCGTAAGCCGTGATCATGACGATGACGGCATCAGAGTCCATCTTGAGAAACTCCTCAAGCGCGCGAAGGCCGCCGATGCCGGGCATCGAGACGTCGAGCAACACCGTGTCATAAGCGCGCCGGCCATAAGCCTCAAGACCTTCTTCGCCGGTCTTGGCCAGGTCGACACGGTAACCCTCGGAAGTGAGCAGCGTCTCAAGTACCTCACGCATGATCTCTTCGTCGTCAACGACTAAAACTGAACCTTTTTTAGCCACTCGTCTTTCCGTTTTTGAAGCCAACTCTGATCGTCCTCGGCATCCATACACCTGTTTTGGGGAAGGTCAGTGTAGGTGAGATCAAGCCAAAAAAAAAGGCACCAGCCAAATCTTGAGACTGTTCCTTTAAAGTGCACAGAATTGGCGGCCGGCAGCCGGAAGGAGACGGGCACGACGCGCCCTGAGCTTTTACTACTCGCCGACTGCCTGCAAACGAATGCGAGCGTGAGCGGTCGGCAAAGTGATGCGGAAAGTCGTACCGCGTCCAGGGGAGCTCTCGACGCTGATGTGACCCGAATGTTCCTGCACAATTCCGTAAGAGACCGCGAGCCCAAGCCCCGTACCTTCCCCGACGCCTTTGGTCGTATAAAAAGGATCGTAAATCTTGGCGACGTTTTCTGGCGCGATTCCGGTCCCGCTATCGGCGACTTCAACCATCACAGCATTATCGTCGGTGGGCGTGGTGCTGATCCTGATGGTCCCGCCATCAGGCGTGGCATCGCGTGCGTTGATCAAGAGATTGGTGAAGACCTGCTGAAGCTGGCCGCTGTTTCCAAAAACGCGTGGAGCATCAGGCTGATAGGCGCGAACGATCGTGATCTGGTTTCCCCGGAATTGTGGTTCGAGGAGTTGCAAGGTGTCATCAAGCACGCGGCTGATGTCTACTTCCGAAAACTCAGTTGCGCCCCCCGTGCGGGAAAAATTCAACAGGTTGTTAACTATGTTGCTCGCCCGTTCCGCCTGGCGACGGACCTTTAGTAACAACGCATGCTTCGGATCCGTTTCGGCCAACATGCCGAGCAGCATCTGCGTGTAAGACGAGACGCCCGTCAGCGGAGTGTTCACTTCATGGGCCACGCCGGCCGCCAGCAAACCAATCGACGAAAGTTTCTCGCGTTGTTGTAGCTGTTCTTCCAGGCGAATTCGCGACGTGACGTCTTCGAGCACCACGAGCGCGCCGGTTTGTTCGAGCGAATCCTGCAAGGGGGCGATAGCAATGTTCAGCACCAGCGCCCGCCCGCCAAGCGTGGACGTGTGAATCTTGTAAATGTTGCGGATTTCGCGGAGCTGCCAGCGATCGTTACCCAGCACCTGTCGCAAGGTGTCAGTGAAGTCTTCCGAAAACAGATCTTCTATTCGCTTCCCGACCGCTTCGTGACGACTGAGATCGAGAATCTCTTCAAGCGCGGAGTTCATTCGGGTAACGCGGCCATCCAAATCGACAGCGAGTAACCCCACGTTGATCGATTCGATGATCGATTCGTTAAATTCCTTCAGGAGCTTGAGTTCGCCCGCGCGCTCCTGTTGCTCCTGATACAGAAGACTATTTTCCATGGCAACGGCCACGTATCCGGAAACCGTCAACAGAATTTGCACGTCTTCCGACGAAAGCAACGCACCATCGGCCGAACGTCCTAGTCCGATAACCGCGACCATGCGTCCGCGGACAACACAGGGGACGTAATAGTGAAGCGCGCGCCGGACGAAACCAGCAGTCTCGGCAACCAAATCCAGATCGTCGGTGCGGACCACCCCGCTTTCCGCTGAACGCACGCGAATCATTTCGCGGAAGTCAGCCGGCACTACCATCTCGCCTGACAACCCAGCGGACCGGGCAACGCGATAACCAGCATGAGCGTTTTTGTCTTCGATGAAGATTGCCACGCGACCAACGTTCATCACCTGTTGCAGACGGCTGACGAGCGAGTCAAGTAAAGGATCGAGCGCGGTCGTCGCGGAAAGTGTGCGGCCAAAGTCGAGCAGACTGTTGCGCATGTCATAACGCTCGCCGTAGAACATTCGGTCGATTCGCTCTTGCAGAAACGTTTTCACCGGCGCCGCAATCATCACGATTGCCGCCATGGCCACGATGGCCGCAACTACCCGCAGGGTGAGCTCACCTGAACTGGACCCCTGATCTCCTCCCAGCGCATACAGACCAGCAAAGTAAACTACCGAGCCAACCATCAACGCGATTGCGAGGGTGGTCAGCACGTAAACAAATACACGCCGCACTACTAATTCCACGTCCATCAGCCGGTAACGAACGACCGAATAACCAAAGGCGAGCGGAATCAAAATTAACGGGAGGACCGCGACATTCGTGAGCCATGGATCTGCTTGAGCGCCGAGCAAAAAGCCAACCGAATACAGCAAAGAAAAAGGCGCCACTGCGAGAACGGAACCCCAGATCACCCACTTCATCTGTTGTCGAACGACCGCACTCTTCGCTTTAGTCCAGGTGCGCACGAGGAAAAAGACGCTCGCGAGCAGCCCGACGATGAAGTGCACGAAGCTCAGTTTGTAAAATGCGCCGATAAAAGAATCAGAAACGGTGGGAACGCCGTGGCGACCTGGGACCAACGGAGTCAGCACACCCCGCAAGAACACAAAAGAGGCGAGCACCAGGAGCAACAGGGCGGGTGTGTATAAAAGCGCGGCGCGCCAACGTCGCTCCTGAAAGAGCTGCTGCCGGTGGGGATAGACCAGGCAGAAATGTAAAAAGAGCGGAGGGAAAAGTATGAACGCCGCATTTCTCAAAAATGCGATCGCTAAATCCAAATCCCGGTAAGTGCCGACGGGGTTGTAAGCATGAAAGACAAAGGCAGCAAGACAAAGCGTGGCAAAGTGTAAAGCGAAAGGCGCCCGTCCACCCTGTTTGAAGAGCACGAAGAAACCGACGAACAAGTAAACCAACCCGATCAGATTGACGTAGAGGTCGCTGGGCGTCCACTTGTCGATTGAATCAAGCGAATCGAGATCGGAATAGTAGTATCGACTTTCTTCCGGATACGACGGTCGCTCGATCAGGTAGTGAATAGGTCCGCCTACTCGCACCTGATCCAGATAGACCTGGACCTTGGCGGCCCGATCAACTTCTTCATATTTCCGGTTATCGGAGCTGATCGCGATCAAGCGATCCCCTGGAAGAATTTGACCGCGTGCGCCTGATGACCCGGGGGCAACCGTCTCGGCGATAATTCCCTGCTTCGTATCGTTCCAACTGACACCGTCCCAGGCAGGAGTTTCATGTCGCAGGCGCTGAGCAAAGTTGAGTATTCCGGCCGTCACGAGCAGAGCCGCGCCAGCCAGCACCAACCAAGTTCCTGTGGTAAAAACTGATCTCTTCACTTCAGCCTGCTTCGGGTCTTAACTGGGGACAATCCCTACCCCGGTATGAAAACGCAAGGTATGTTCCCAAAAATTTCTCCACCGCAGCTAGCGTTGACCGCACCGCTTCGGTCGTGATCCAGACTTGACCATCTGGTTGACTATCAAGCCGGCAGGTCGCGATGACTGGTGAACAGCACTGTAACGTCGACTCTCCCCGCACCAACTAACCTTCAATCAACGCTTTTCGCCGATCCAACCGGGCGCAAGTCCGCTGTTTCAATAATCCAAGTTTTTGGACTTTTCCGAGATTTTGGACACGCGGTTGGCCGAGTGGAAGGCTGAAGTTAGCGATCAAGTTGTAGAAACTAGTCGCCGCTCCGGCAACATTTCGACGCTTCTAAAACCTGAGGGAAATGCCACCGCGAACGGATCGACGGCCCGAGCTGATTTGGGTCAGTGTCTCACCGTTGTCAGTGTTGGCTTGGAAGTCCAGCAGGTTGCGAGCGTCGATTACGGCTTCGGCTCGAAGCGGCAAACCAAAACTCGGCAGTTCCTGAGTGACCAGAATACTCAACGACGGGTCGTAAACCGCCAGGCGTCCGGCAAAAGGATCGATCGCAAATACGGTGGCGTTTGGGGAAAAGCGCAGCACCGTTCTCACGTTAGTTCCGGTGTTGAAGCCGGCGCCCAACTGCAGCGCGGCAGTCTGGAAGAATCCACTTTCGAAGGCCTCAGTGGGATTCGAAAAACTCTGGCTCGCCAGTCTCTGTCCCTGGCCAAATGAGTAACCAGCTGACGCGGTCCACACCCGGCCCAAGCGTCGGGTATAAAGGACTCGCATCCCTCTCGACGCGCCCTGCTGATTTGCCACGTTGATAAACGCGGCGCCGGTAGATCCCGAGAACGCAGTCATCGGAGTGTTCAGCAGTCCGACGCCGCGTCCAATGGTCGTATCAAAAAAGCCTGTGCCTTCCAGCGTTGACTTGTCGTCGATCACTCGTTCGACGCCAAATTCGAAACGCCGACTACGCTCCATGACTGCCCGCCCGTCCACAAAAGCGATCGGAGTCTTGCCCGCTTCGGTGAAAATCACCTGACTGTCTTCAAAGGCAGCGACACTTTGAGTGCGATCCTCATCGCCGCCGGGAGCGTAGGCTACTTTCAAACGCGTGCGCGCATTGGCGTCAAACTGAATTCCAATCCGCGGACTAAATGACGACGCGCCGCCAGCTCCGATGAAACGGGCGTAGTCAATTCCCAGCACGACAACGATGCCGTCTCGCACGATCCATTCGTCGATCGCGCGCACTGCCACCTGACCAGCCCGGTGGACGCCATTGTCCGAAGAGGCCATCCAAATTGGCGCTCCGAAGCGGACGGTACCCACTTTTAATCCGACCCGATGCCGGTCGCCGGCGCGGAATTGACCACTTGCTTCAAGTCGCTGCGGAGCATTTGCGCCGGAGCTGGTTTGACCGGCAAATACCAATTCGATCCCTTCACTCGCGGGAATTGCCACTGCAAAGTTCAGCCCTGAATATCCTGCGCCTTGCGCGTTGCCGGCAAAGTAGGTTTCGACCACGCCCTGCATGCGGCGTTCGGCATCTCGGCGCGCGTTTTGCCCATCATCGGCTG
Organism: Pyrinomonadaceae bacterium; assembly: GCA_031366425.1. Taxonomy (GTDB): domain Bacteria; phylum Acidobacteriota; class Blastocatellia; order Pyrinomonadales; family Pyrinomonadaceae; genus PSRF01. Next base: position 8,640 of record JANLZV010000001.1, read on the forward strand.
ACGAATTTTCGTCTTCGGCGTCGCTGGTGGACGACGCGTCGGATCCGAGGGCTGCGATGTCTCCATCCTCGCCTTCCTGCACTTGAAAAATGGATCGCCGAGTGTGGGTCGAGCGCAAGCTCCATTTCACGTCATCGCGATCTTTTCGGAGCTCCGGCAACGTTTTACCAGCTCCGACAGGCTCGAGGTTGAAACGATAGATGAGCTCCTGCGACGCGCGCACTTCAATTGACGAGAAGACGACTTCGTTGAAACCTGCGGCCATCGCGCGCAGGCCGTAACGTCCAGGCGAGATGCGGGTGACAAAACGACCAGCGGCATCACTGCGTGTTTGCTTAATGACTTTACCGGCGCCGTCTTTCAACAAAGAAATAAGCGCGCCGGTGACAGGGTTGCCCTTGTTATCGAGCACAGCTCCGGTGATCGTGGCGAGGTTTCCCTTGCCTCCGGTGACCGTAACGGTTGCAGCGGAGGTAGGGAGATAAGCTCCGGCCGAAAACACCATCAGGAACAGACCTAATAATCTCTTCATACACGCAACCTCCCTTCTCCTCCCTTTGGAAACGCCTGACATCAAAAATGATTGTGGTCTGCGCAAAATCAGATGTGTTGGCTAACGAGTTTCACCCTGCTAAGGCTGCCATGGAGCCGTTTCATGCAGGATGTAAAGTTCAGGCCAAGGAGACTTACCGGAACCGCTGGATAACCCGCATTTTCTGCGGTTATCGAGTCTCTGTCAAGTAACTCGGTCCCCATTTCTGCAATTGGCGGCGGGCTATAGCCCTCGTTTTGCCACTGGTTTCCGTCGTGCTAGGATGCGAACTGAATTAGTTTTGCTCGCGTCTATACCGGTGTATTTGAATGATTGACCAAGTTCGCTCAACCCGCCTCCCCAATGGCATCACAGTTTTAACCGAATTCATGCCCGGACTACGGTCCGTCACCGCTGGAATTTGGGTGCGGCGGGGCTCGCGCCACGAATCCCCTGAACTCAATGGCATCTGCCACTTCATCGAACATTCGGTTTTCAAAGGGACGACCCGCCGCTCAGCTCGCGACATCGCGATCGAATCTGATCGACTGGGTGGCAACCTGGATGCTTTTACGACTCATGAGATGACTGGCTTTGCGGTAAAGGTTGCGGACAGAAGTTTGCCAACAGCCTTTGATCTCCTTGCCGACCTGCTGGCGAACCCTCGATTCGATCAGATCGACCTGGATCGCGAGCAAAAGGTGATTCTTGAAGAGATGAAAATGGTCGAAGATACGCCCGACGAGTTGCTGGGCGAACTTTTCAACGCCGCCTACTTTCCCGATCAGTCGCTCGGGCGTCCAATCGAGGGCACGCGGGAAACCGTCGCGTCGTTTGACCGTCAAATTATTTCGGATTTCCACGCCCGCGAGTTTTCGCCGTCTAATCTGGTAATAGCTGCCGCTGGAAATGTCGAACACGATGCGCTCGTCGAATTGGCTGAGCGTGCTTTTGCCATGGCCGTTGTCGGGGTCAGTCCCGGGGCAGGAAGCAGTTTGAACGACCAAGCACCGGCGCCCGCGACGCCGATCCTGATCGAACAAAAGAAAGAACTCGAGCAGGCACACCTAATCATTGCCGCGCCCTGGCCCGATGGCCGCCACGCCGATCGCTATGCGGCGAGTCTCCTGGCCTCGGTAGTTGGCGGCGGGACTTCGAGCCGGCTTTGGCAGACAATTCGCGAAGAGCGCGGCCTCGCCTATTCGGTTGGAGCGGGCGGAAACACCTTTTCCGACGTCGGCATTTTTACCATCTACGCGGGCACGTCGCCGGAACACGTCGACGAAGTGTTTGACCTCTCGCTTGAAGAATTGCGGCGCATTGTTCACGAGCCGGTGCCCGAAGAAGAACTGCAACTGGCGAAAGACCAGGCCATTTCTTCGATTCTCCTGGGACTTGAATCATCGAGCGCACGGGCCGGCGCACTCGCGCGGCAGGAAATCATTCATGGCCGCTATCTTTCCCCAGAGGAAATTCTGCAACAAATAGAAGCCGTGACGCCGGAGGATTTGCAACGGCTCGCGCAACAGTTTTTTACCAGCGACTCACTCGCGGTGGGCGCTCTCGGGAACCTCAACGGCTTTCACGTCGATCGCTCGCGTCTGACGATCTGATTCACTCAGATTTATTCGTATGAAGCGAGGTTTCGCAAACCAACAGTTTGCGTTACACTCGCGCCGGTAACCCAGTTCACAGTCTTTTTTAATTCCTTAACATGAAACTTACCGTTCTCGGCAGCGGATCAACTGGCAATGCGGTTTTGATCGTTGCGGGCGAGACCCGTGTTCTCGTTGACGCCGGCCTCAGCGCCAAAGAGATTGCGCGCCGGCTCGCGCTCGTCGGCGAAGACGTCCAACGGCTTGATGCGGTGCTGGTCACGCACGAACACGGCGATCACGTCGGCGGGCTGCGCGTGCTGCTCCGCGCGGTCGACTGCCCGGTCTATATTTCCGCCAAGACCCACGATGCGTATCTGAGCGAGCGTGAAAACGTCAGCAATGAGGAACCGCAAAAGCGCGTGAAGGCGCTCAAAGATCGCGTCGAGCAAATAGAATCGAGCTGCGACTTCCGCATCGGCGAAATCGACTTTCACCCGTTCACAATTCCACACGATGCCGCCGACAACTTCGGCTTCACGGCCACGCATCAGGGCGTGAAAATAGCGACCTTAATGGATTTTGGTCACATTACCACGCTGGTCAGCGAACGTTTGCGCGGTTGTGCGGCGATTGTGATGGAGTCAAATCACAGTCGAGACATGTTGAAAGCCTGCGACGTTTATCCCTGGGAACTCAAGCAACGAATTCTTTCTCGCCTCGGTCACCTGTCAAACGAAGACGTGGCTGACTGGATTCGCGACGGCTTTGACGGCGTGGCCCGGCATCTGGTGCTGGCCCACCTGTCGGCCCGCGCGAACAATCCGTATCTAGCCAAGATTTCGGCCGAAGTCGCCTTGCAGGAACGGTTCCCGCTTTTTTATGGTGACACCGAGATCAGTTTGTCGTTTCCCAAAGAGCCGACGCCGTGGATCGAGGTATAGCAAAAGGATGAGGGTTGAACGCGAACGCATGGGCGCCGTATCCGCAAAAATCGCGTCGCACTCTACGCCCCGCTGGAAACATTTTTCAGCGTTGCTGTTTGCCTTCGTCCTCTTCGTTTCGTTTGCGGGCTTTGGTTGCGCCTCAAATTCCGAGCGCAAAACAATGCCCGCGGAAGTTGAAGCTGCCATCAACAACCTCGGCGATGAAATTGCTGCTGAGCGTTACGAGAACATTTATCAGGAAGCGTCAGAACTTTGGCGACAGGACGCCGGTCTGGATCAGTCGATTGCGACTTTCAAAACTCTGCGCGCCAAGCTCGGTGCGTTTGAAAGCAGAACGTTGCAAGCGGCCACCGAACAGCAGAACTCGGGTGGCCCACTGAAGGGACACGTGTTCATAGTTTCGTATCGCACCAAGTTTCAAAATGGTGAAGCGATGGAAACCTTTACGCTGATCGAGCGCGATCGCCGCTGGCTGCTGGCGCGATACTTTGTTAGCTCAACGGCCCTAAAGTAAGTTTTCGAGTCTCAAGTTTCGAGTTTCCGGAAAGCCACTCGAAATCAACTTGAAACTCAAAAGCTTAAAACTCGAAATTTAAATATGATCGATCGATACACATTGCCCGAAATGGGCGCGCTCTGGAGCGAGTCAAATAAGTTTCAAAAGTGGCTGGACGTGGAAATCGCCGTCTGCGAAGTCCACGCCGAAATGGGGACTATTCCCACGGAAGCGCTGGATCAAATCAAATCGCGCGCGGCGTTTTCCGTTGAGCGAATCAATGAAATCGAAGAGACGACCAACCATGATGTGATCGCCTTCACCACCAACCTAGCCGAGAACATCGGCGAAGCTTCGCGCTTCGTGCATTATGGACTCACCTCATCCGATGTGGTCGATACCGCAAATGCGCTGCTCTTGAAAGACGCCTGCGAGCTTTTAATGGCCAAGGTCGAAGGTCTGATGGACGTCCTGCAGCGCCGCGCGTTTGAATTCAAAGACACGCCTCAAATCGGCCGCACCCACGGCATCCACGCTGAACCAACTTCCTTCGGACTTACTTTCGCTCTTTGGTTCGACGAAATGCGTCGCAATCGTAAGCGTCTGAAGCGCGCGCGCAAGGCGGTCGCCGTCGGAAAGATTAGCGGCGCGGTCGGGGCCTTCGCGCTCCTCGATCCGGTAGTGGAAGAAAGGGTCTGCGAGCGATTGGGTCTTCGCTACGCCGCGGTGTCCACGCAAATAATTCAGCGCGACAGCTACGCCGAGTTTCTCAGTACCCTCGCGATCATCGCCTCCTCGCTCGATAAATTTGCGCTCAACATTCGCCATTGGCAACGGACTGAAGTCAGCGAAGCACAGGAACGATTCACCGTCGGCCAGAAAGGCTCGAGCGCCATGCCGCACAAGCGCAACCCGATCATTTCGGAGCGCATCTGCGGCCTCGCGCGAGTGGTCAGGGCCAGCAGTTTGGTAGGACTCGAAAACGTGGCGCTGTGGCACGAACGCGACATCTCACACTCCTCAGCAGAGCGCGTCGTCCTGCCCGATTCAAGCATTGCCCTCGACTACATGCTGCACAAGGCAACTGCGTTAATCGCCGGATTGGTGGTCCACCCAGATCGGATGTTGCAAAACCTGCAGGCTACCAAAGGGCTAGTCTTCAGCGGTCAACTGCTGCTGGCCCTGACTCAAAAAGGTGTTTCGCGTGAAGCCGCTTATGAGTGGGTGCAAAGAAACGCGATGAGGGTTTGGGACGATAACGAAAACTTTCAGGAGCTATTGAACAGCGACGCCGACGTCAGCAAACATCTGTCGGCGCCTGAGATTGACTCGGCATTTCGGCTGGAAAGCTATCTGAGAAATGTGGACGCAATCTTTGAGAGAGTATTCAAAGAAGCACCGGAGAAAAAGCCCGAACATTAAGCCCGTCCCAGCACCAGCACAACCGAAAGCCTCTCGTAGTCGTAAGGTTCAGCTTACTTCTCGGCAATGCCTTCCGCGATGTTTCCGATGATCGGCAGCTTGAATTTCTGGCCTTGATAAGCCTTGACCGCCGCGTAGATTAAGCCGATGAACAGGGCGATTCCGATTACCCAGAAAAGCAGCCAGACCACCCAGACCAGCATACTCACTAAGGCCCCGGCGCCACC
>JANLZV010000031.1:0-5297 GCA_031366425.1 Pyrinomonadaceae bacterium
TCGCAGACTGATGATGACGCCGAAAGCGCCCATGTTCATGAGCGTGTAAACCAGCAGGTAGATCATCAGACCGGTGTAGCCGTAACTATTTCCCGCCACTAACCCAAGCAACAGGTAACCCGCATTTGAGATCGACGAATAAGCGAGAAGACGTTTCGAGTTTTCCTGCGTCACCGCGGCCCAGTTACCAACCATGATTGTGATTGCGGCGACCAGGCCCAGCAGCGGGGCCCAATCGGCACGCATGCCTGGCAAAGCCTCAAACAGGATGCGAGCGTAAAGTGCAAAGCTGGCTGCCTTCGACCCGGTTGAAAGAAACGCCGTGACTGAAGTGGGCGCGCCTTCGTAGGCGTCAGGCGCCCACATGTGAAACGGCACTGCGGCAATCTTAAAAAACAGACCTGCAGCGAGCGCGATCATGCCCAGTAATAACATGGGCCGAAGTTTTGCCAGATCGCTGGCCGGATTTTCTGCGATGGCGCCGAACACGCGGCCAACCTCCTGACCGATCTCACCGAGATTAGTTGAGCCGGCGATGCCAAAAAGCAACGACATGCCGTAGAGCAGAATGCCCGAAGAGAATGCGCCCAGCAGGAAATACTTCATTGCTGCTTCATTCGAACGTTTCTCGCGTTTGGTGAAGGCCACGAGAATGTAAAACGTCAGCGCCATCAGCTCGAGGCTGATGTAAAGCAGGATCAGATCGTAGCCGCAGCCCAGGAACATCATCCCAACCGTGGCGAAGAGAACCAGGGCGTAGTATTCGCCGTGCTGTTCGCTTTCGATGTCGAGATAACGCACGGAAATTGCGATCGCGAGTGCGGCGGCAATCAGGAAGACGGCTTTGAAGACGAGCGCAAACCCGTCAATCCGTACCATTCCGTAAAACCCGCTCAACGGCAATTGAGTGTCGTAAAGCCACCATTGGATCCCGAGAGAAGTGGCGGCGAGGGCAATGCCGACGAGGGAGAAGTAGGCGATCTGTTTGCTCTTGCGATAGGGCAGGACTACTTCCATCACCAGCGCGAGACAAGCGCAGAGCGTCAGAATCAGTTCCGGCGCAATTAGCTGCAGGTCGGCGACGCTAAACAGCGCGGAAGTGTTGGCTTGTAATAGAAACATTTGGGTGGTTAAAACCGACCGATGACGGACGACGGGCGACCGTTACTCGCATCGCATTTCTTAAGGTCGTCTGTCTCTTTGTCGGTCATCGGTCATCGGTCGTCCGTCACTTTGATAATCTGTCATTCACCGCGGCTCTTTCCGGCGTTGGCGCAGTGGCCGGTAAACCCTGAATCGGATAAGTCGGCCGCAGCTGGCGTACTACTGCGTTCACCGGCCGTTCGATGTATTGGAGGAACGGTTTTGGATAGACGCCGATCCACAACGACATGATGATCAACGGCGTCATGTAGATCCACTCACGCGAATTCATATCAGTCAGTTTTTCATTTTTTGGATTGTCGATGGTGCCGAAAAACATTCGTTGGTAGAGCCAGAGCATGTAGCCGGCGTTAAGAATTATTCCCAAAGCCCCCCAACCGGCCCAGAACGGATTTGCCTCAAACGCGCCTCGCAGCGCCAGAAACTCTGAGATGAACACGCAGAGCAGCGGCAGGCCGATCGCAGTCATGACCATCGCCAGAAAGACGGCTGCGTATCCAGGCATCACGTGGGATAGTCCGCCAAACTCAGCCACGCTGCGCGTATGCCGGCGTTCGTAAATAATGCCCACCAATAGGAAGAGCGCGGCGGAGTAAATGCCGTGATTGATCATGTGGAGCACGGCGCCATTTACGCCGTTTGGATTGAGCGCAAACAATCCGAGCATCACCATCCCCATCGATGACACGGAAGAATACGCCACGAGCTTCTTGACGTCGCCGTCCTTTTTCACCACGAAATACATCGCCGCCAGCGCGCCATAAATGACGCCAACGATCGCCAGGAAGATCATCACGCTCCGCACGCCAAACGATCCGAAGAAAGCCTCGTCAGCCGAGGCGGCCGGAAACATCGGGAGATTGAAACGGAAGAAACCGTAAGTTCCGAGTTTGAGCAGGATGCCGGCGAGAATTACCGACCCGGCAGTGGGAGCTTCCACGTGAGCATCCGGCAGCCAGGTGTGAAACGGAAACATGGGTACCTTAATCGCGAACCCAAGCGCAAAAGCAAAGAAGAGCAAAACTTGCATCGCACCCATCGGTAACACCGAACCGAGCGCCTGCAGGTAAATAACATTGAACGTGCCTGTGCCGCTCTGAGCAGCCGCCTGCAGCGAGTTTGAAACCATCGCAGCGGCTTCCTTGTTTCCAGCCAACAAGTCGATCGTGCCCTGAGTGATTTGCGCAGTGAGCGCGGTGTCCTGCGTCAGGAAATACATTTTCAAAACGCCGAGCAGCATCACGACTGAACCCACGAGGGTGTACAAGAAGAATTTGATGGCCGCGTAAAGACGATTTTCGCCGCCCCAGATTCCGATCAGGAAGTACATCGGCACGAGCGAAACTTCGAAGAATAAATAGAAGAGGAACAGATCCATCGAAGTGAATACACCGACTACTGCCGCCTGCAGCAGGAGGAGTAAAACGTAATATTCCTTTTCGCGTTTCTGAATGTAGTTCCAGGACGAAAGCGACGCGATGATTCCCAGGAGGGTAGTGAGCACCACCAGCAACACAGCGATGCCGTCAACACCCATCTGGTAACGAGCGCCGATCGAAGGAATCCAGGAGTGATCCTCGAGAAACTGCATGCCGCCCACGCCGCGATCGTAAGCGAGCAACAGGAGCGACACGACAAATGCCAGCCCGAACCAGGCCGTCGCAAACTTCTTGATCGAACCGCCCTGATCCTTCTTGAAGACTGCCAGAATAATGATGGCCCCAAGCGCGGGGAGCCACGTTACGATTGAGAGGATTGGAAGACTTTTCATAAGTATTTGGTCCGCAGCTAGCCAGTAGCCAGTTGTCTGTTGCTCTCTTCAGAAATGAAGCCGCTATCTCAAGCTTCACGCTTCCCTGCTACCAGTCGCCATTGTTACTGACGCCTGGCTACTGACAACTTTTCAATTCGCAAACGCGAAGATTGCTTTGAAGGCCTGCGAAATATCCGCGCCGAAAAACAGGATCACCGCGAGTACCAGGCCCAACACCATTACCAGCGCGTAGTTTTGCGTGAAACCCGTCTGGGCCGCACGGAACAGCGGAGACATCAAACGAATGATGAACGCCGCGATCGCGTTGACCAGTCCGTCGACGAAGTGACGATCCGCAAAACCGGTCATGCGGCTCGCCAGTTTGGTCAACTTCGCTGAGCCGTTGACCCCTGCGTCAACCACTTTCGAGTCGAAAGCAAAGACAGCTTTGGCCGCATCCATCGTGCGGCGGGTGACGGCCCAGCCGAAGAATTCGTCTACCCAGTATTTGTTATAACTCGCGAGGTAAAGCGGTCGCAGCCGCGCCGCCCACAACTCCGGCAACCTGGGGTTCTTCACGTAGAAGAGCCAGCCGAGCCCCATGCCGAGGCCGGCCACCAACAGCGAAATGATGATGAAGATCCACTCGGTCAGGGTATGACTGTGAACGGCGGACTCGACGCTGTGCGCGAGATTGAAGCCTTCTTGGCCGTATGGCGGCGGCGGAGTCTCTTCGTGCAAAGCCTCGGGCTCCAACACCGAAGCCGTTGCATGCGTCTCAAGATGTTCCGGGCGGCGCCCGTTGCTGTCGACGATCTCGTGAGTTCCGAAGTGGCGCGTCGTTGGGTTCCAAATAATCGGATCGAGAAAGTTAACGATGTTCATCCGGCCGCCGACGTGATGTCCTCCCGTGAACGCCGGAGTAATACCGACAAAGCCGCCGATGGTCGCGAGTACGGCGAGCACTGCGAGCGGCACCCACATCGAAGCCGGCGATTCATGCGGAATGTGCGGGTGATGATTAGACGCGTCGTGCACTTCACCATGCGACTCATCATGCGACTCATCGTGCGACTCATGAGTTGAGCCGTCGCCGTGAGCGGGTTCCAAAAATCGCTCCTTGCCCCAAAATGTCAAAGCCATCAGGCGCGTCATATAAAACGCGGTGCAGGTAGCCGCGATCGTGCCCACGATCCAAACGATCCAACCCACCGGCACGTATTGGGACGAAGCCGCGCTCCACAGGATTTCGTCTTTGGACCAGAAACCGCTAAACGGAATGATGCCGCAGATCGCCAGCCACCCGGCGAGAAACGTCAGGTAGGTGTAAGGCATGTACTTCCGCAGCCCGCCCATCCGGCGCATGTCCTGCTCATGATGCATGCCATGAATCACGCTGCCGGCACCCAAAAACATCAGGGCTTTGAAAAACGCGTGGGTCATCACATGAAAGATGCCGATCGCAAAAGCACCGACCCCGCAGGCCATGAACATGAACCCAAGCTGCGAAACGGTCGAGTAGGCCAGAACCTTTTTGATGTCGTTTTGCGTGATGCCGATAGTCGCTGCAAACAACGCCGTGGCCGCGCCGACGATCGCCACCACCGTCATCATCGTTTGCGAATGCTGGAAGAGGACGTTGGTCCGGGTCAGCATGTAAAGGCCGGCAGTCACCATCGTCGCCGCATGGATCAGAGCCGAGACAGGCGTAGGTCCCGCCATCGCGTCCGGCAACCAAACGTGCAACGGCAGCTGGGCCGACTTTCCACAAGCGCCGATGAAAAGCCCGAGCGCAATCCACGACAGTATCCCCCAGCTTCCCAGCGGTTCCAGGGGAAAGTTTGCCGCCTGACCAAAAACTTCCGTGTACTGGGTGGTGCCAAACGTGGCGATCACACCGAAGATCGAGAGCGCGAATCCGAAGTCACCCACGCGGTTGGTGATAAACGCCTTGCGAGATGCGTTTGCAGCCTCCGGGCGATCGAAGTAGTAGCCGATCAGCAAGTAGGAGCAAAGTCCTACGCCTTCCCAACCGACAAACATCATCAGGAAGTTTGAGCCCATCACGAGGACGAGCATCGAAAACATAAAGAGGCCCATGTAAGCGAAAAACCGATAGAAGCCGGTTTCGCCGTGCATGTAGCCGGTGGCAAATACGAAGATGCAGAGGCCGACACCCGTGATCACAAGCATGAAGATCGAAGAGAGCGCGTCGAGCTGGTAACTCCACTCGACGTCGAGCACGGATGTGCGGGGCTGTTCAGTTCCGGCGGAGAGAATCGGGACCCCAGGTCGCGCGCGCTCTTCCGGAGTCATTGCCGCGAGTTGTTTGGCAGCTTCTTCCTGGATCGAAGCAATGGAGCGAGCGTGCCCACCTTGA
>JANLZV010000042.1:0-2666 GCA_031366425.1 Pyrinomonadaceae bacterium
TGCATCGTCATCTACGGACAATACAATCGACGGCCGCAGATGGTTGATTGGTCAGGTAACTATGAATCGCAACGGGAAGCGCGTCTGGATCCGCGACGCACCGCGCGCAACGAACTCAACCGCCAGCGGAACTTCTTAGTAAACACCTATGGCATTCCAGCGTCGAAGATTATTCTGATCGACGGCGGCTATCGAAAGCGCCGCGCGATTGAGTTTTGGATCGTTCCTGCCGGCGAACCAGCCCCGGTGCCAACGCCTAATGCATTCCCTTTCGGACGTAAACGCCGCCGGTAAGAAACGTCTGGAATCCGTTTTGATAAAGCCCGTGAACAGTTCAACGCCACCACTGGTAACGCTCTACGTGGTGCCCGGTTGTCCACTCTGTGACGACGCGCGTAGTTGGCTTCGGCAAAACAATGTCGACTGGCAGGAACGAGATGTCGCAAACGATTTCGGCGCTTTGCGAGCCATGCATAAATTGACGCGGCAGCGTCTCGTCCCCGTCTTCGAGGCAAAGGGACGGGCCCTGGTGCGACCCGCGTCGGACGAACTCGCTCAGTTTCTCGGTTAACGCTTTTCCTTATGCGCTTTTCTCGTAATCAAATCATCGGCGCCTTCATTCTTCTCGCTTTAATCGCAGCGTTAATCCTGTTCCGCGTGATATCCTCTCGCGCTTGAGTGACGCCGTAACTCGAACGCTTTGGCTTTCAGCTCGATACTCGCCTTCTAACCTTAGGAGATCAGCAAATGTCTGAAGAGCAACCGATCGATAGGGAACCCTTCATTCCACCGCCACCGCCTTCCACTGGTAATCCGATGTATTCCGACAGCGTGTTGGCCGCGAAAGCCGCGGGTGTGGCCAGTGATGCGAAGACAGCATTGATTCTCAGCATCGTCGGATTGTTTTGCTTCGGGTTCATCTTTGGTTTCCTCGCCTTTCGAAAAGCCAACGAAGCCATTGAGACGATCGACCTTTATCAGGTGGCCCACGAAAAACGTAGTCTCGCAACCACCGCAAAAGTCCTGAGCATCATCGATATCATCGGCTGGATAATCGCCCTGTTCGCCCGCCTTGTGCTCTAACTCGTGCTCTAACTCGTGCTCTAACTTCACGCGCCCGTGAGCCGAGCCCGATCCGCTACGATGATGATGTGTTCAGGCGCATGTTATTCTCTCGCGCGTGAACGGAGATGAGTCTCAACCAGTCGATCAGGCTAATTACGCCCACGCCCCAAGCGTGATTGCGATCGTCGGCCCAACTGCTTCCGGCAAGAGCACCCTGGGCATTAAGGTGGCTCATCAACTTGCCGGTGAAATCATAAACTGCGACTCAGTTCAGGTTTACCGCGGGATTCAAATTGCGACGGCCAAGGTGCCGGTCGACGAACGCGAGGGGATTCCCCACCACCTGATCGATTTCGTGTCTCCTGAAATTAATTACACCGCCGGGGAGTGGGCGCGAGAAGCCGCCGCGAAGATCGACGAGATCGAAAGCCGCGGGCGCGTGCCAATCCTCGTCGGAGGCACTGGTCTTTACCTGCGCGCCCTGCGCAATCCATTTTTCAAAAGTCCGCCCACCGACGAACATCTGCGACGCCGGCTTACTGCCTTGCGCGAACGACACGGTCCCGAACACCTTCACCGCATTCTCAAACGACTCGATCCTAGTAGCGCTGGTGAACTCTATCCGCGCGACTGGCCCCGCGTGCAGCGGGCCATCGAAGTTCGTCTGCAAACTGGTAGTCCTATGTCAGGCCAGAAAACTAAACGCCCTGTACCGCATGAAAGCACTCGCCGCCTCCGAATCTTCGTCCTGAATCCGTCGCGGCCCGAGCTCGTCGCGCGCATCAACATGCGCACGGAACAACATTTCGCTGCTGGCCTCGTCGAAGAAGTCCGCAACCTGTTGGCCCAGGGAGTGCCCGCAACTTCAAACGCTCTTGGCGCGCACGGTTACCGGCGCACCGTTGAATACCTCCGTGGCCAACGCGATCTCCCCAGCGCTCTTGAACAGACGAAGGTTGACGTGCGCCGTTATTCGAAACGGCAACTGACCTGGTTTCGGCGGGAACCGGACGTCGAATGGATTGCCGGTTTCGGAGATGAGATCGCGACTCAAAAGTATGTCTTTCAGATGTTGTAAGACACCCAGGTTCTTGTCACGGCCAGTCCGCTGCGGTAATCTATTTTCATCCCTCTAACAATTCAAGGTTTCAAGGTGCCGCCAATGTCGGATGGGAAAACAACCCAGCAGAACATTCAGGACGCGTTTCTAAACACTCTTCGCCGGGAAAAGACCACCGTCTTAATCCATCTTGTGAATGGCGCCAAGCTGACCGGCCGCATTCGCAGCTTTGACCGTTTTTCAATTCTGCTCGAAGCAGGCCCGCAGGAACAGTTGATCTTCAAACACGCCATCTCGACGATCTCGCACACGCGACGCGGGAGTGGCGAATTGCGCTCGCCCAATGCCGATCCGGCCCACTCCTGACAACTGCGTTCGCCGATGCGGGACATAAGACTGACGATTAATAATACGGCTCGCATCCACTCGCCTCTTGCAGAACCGCGAGCAGTAGCGAGCGGATGCCAGAACTATTTTGGAAATCAGAGGAGTGCAGTTAATTTTTCAGGTTGGCTCTAGCATCCGCTCGCTACCGCTCGCG
>JANLZV010000068.1:0-2681 GCA_031366425.1 Pyrinomonadaceae bacterium
GCTCTTCTTGAATGAGATCAAAGACAACCGCGCGAGCATTCTGGAAATGACCGGCAAAAACGCGGAGCATTTTTGTTATCCATCCGGCGTTCACGATTTGGCATTCCTTCCGTGGTTGCAGGAATCAGGTGTCGTCTCCGCGACAACCTGCGAAACAGGCTTTGCTTCAACCAACTCAAATCCGCTGCTCTTGCCGCGGGTCCTGGATAATCCGCAACTCTCGTCAATTGAATTTGAAAGTTGGTTGATGGGAGTCTCTGCTGCACTGCCGCGACGGCGCAAGTCAAAGGAGGTAGCCGCTTGAGTACGAAATCCCCACAATCAAAACCTCTGACGGCGCAAATGTCTGAGCGGCTTAAGGAGCGCTTCTACGAGTCTCCCTCGTTGCAGTATGCCTACGCTTCATGGATGGATTTGCAATCGACAGCCGCCGGCTTAAGAGGACAGTCTTTCAAAGCTTCCAGCCGTTTGCTCCACATGTGGAAGCAGATGGGTACTGAACGCTTCGGAGCCCGGCGGATGGCTCAATTGATGACTTTGGTGCGTGAAAGCTGTTACCGCGATGGCGAGTTGTTAACTAACAATGAGAATCGGCTGTGCCAGGAATTTGTTCACTCCGATACAGCTAAAGAGATCAGGAAAACTTTCGGCGCTTTTGCGCCCCATCACCGCGTCCGCCTGCGTATGCCCAACGATGAGGATCCTGAGCGCCAAGGCAACTTGATGATTCTCAAACCCTACGATCCGGACACGGGCGAGCGCGGCGTGTTGATGATCAAGTACAGCGAAACAATTTTGGCGATGCCTGCGATATTTGACCTCAGCGCGCTCGCTTCGCGATACATGCTCATTATTGAGCCGAGCAGTTGGGGCTATCAAGACGTGCGCTTCCTTTTATATCTGGGATCCGATCTTGATGTAATCGTCGAATCTCCTCGCGAGGCTGACTACGACTTCATCAATGAATTAAAAAGCAACCTCGTAGCGGTAAGAGTCGGCGCCGGTGAATGGGGCGACCCGTCCGTTTTTTGCCCGCGGGCAGAGGGCCAGGAAGCAGCTTACGACGCAGTGATGGTGGCGGCGTGGGATCCGCTCAAGCGACATGAAGTCTTCTTCCGTGCGGCAGCCAAGCTCAAACGAGAACATGGGCGGGCGCTTAAGTTTGCGCTCATCGGCTACAACATCGGCTGGACCAGTGAAGAGATAAAAGGCTTGTTGCGACAATACGACTTGGAAGGTGATTGCACTCTCCACGAGGACATTCCCCACGATGAAGTTGCGCGCATTCTTGCCGATTCGAAGATGTCACTTCTGCTATCGCAGCGCGAGGGCGCGAACAAGGCAATCTACGAAAGTATGTTCTGTGATACCCCGGTTATCGTCTACCGGCACCAATGTGGCGTCAATCTGGATCACGTCAATTCGCACACAGGCAGGCTCGCTGCCGACGATGAATTGGCCGATGCTATTTGTTACGTCCTGGATCATCCGGAGGCTTTTGAATCTCGGCGTTGGGCTCTGGAAAACGCCGGCTATGCCAACGCCAACAGAAAGTTGAATTCGGAACTCGTGGAGTTGTCGCGCCGTCGAGGCCTGCCCTGGACTCGAGATATCGTGGCCAAGAAGAACGCGCCAAATCTGAAATACGCTGACTTAGGGGTTTACCAGGAATTTGCGGACGAGTATGAGCGACTGTCCCACTTTTTATTACCTGTCGACTGAATCTGAACGCAACGGTTTCGCGAAGGAAGTCTCGAGTTATGAGAAGCGTCCACGAAATTACTGAACACTACGAGCCTGCTCGCGGCGGAGCATTCGGGGCGGGCACTTCCGAGGCCGATGCATTGGTGTCAGAACTTGAGACTAACGGTGTCGTCGTTCTATCCGGCCTTCTCAGTCCCGAACAGCTCCGTCAGATGCAACTTACGTTCGCGAGCCGGCTGCGTCGGATGCGTTGGAACAATCTCGAAGGCTATCAGCAGACAGAACGTTACCGTCACATGGTCGAAGATGTGTTGGTGCTCGACCAGGGCTTCGTCGATCTAGCTCTGCATCCTCTGGTGAAACAAATACTGACGCGTTACCTCGGTACAAACTTTGAACTCACTGAAGCGAAGGGCTGGAAGTCTTTGCCGACGAAAAGGGACTTCCATGGTTGGCACGGCGACGCCTGGTATGACCAAACTGACGCTACTGAAATCCATCGCGAAGTTAAGCTGGCGTTTTATTTGACGGACGTGCGCACCGGCGCACTTAATTTCATCAAGGGGAGTCACCGGCAACAGCATCCACGCTCGGTGAAGAACTACGAAGTTGAAAAGGTAGAGGCGGCGAGGTTGGCCGAGTTGACCGGACCAGCCGGGACCGCAATCTTGTTTGATACGTCTGGCATTCACCGTCAGGGAGTACCCATGATCGAGCCGCGGCAGGCAGTTTTTTATAACTACCATGATCCGCGAGTTCGCCTGCAGCAGGAAGATGTGGATTACTACCGCTATCATCCCCTCCTGCTTAACGCAGCTTTCCTGGGCGGCCTCTCAAGAGAGGACCAGCGAATTCTGGGTTTTGGAAACAAAACAAACTTTCAACCAGCCTTTGAGCGAGAAGCGCGAGCGCCGTTTGGGTACGGTGCTTTCAACGCCGCATTTCGCGGCCAGCTTCACGTTCGCGAGTTGCGCAAT
>JANLZV010000069.1:0-3682 GCA_031366425.1 Pyrinomonadaceae bacterium
AGAGTAGCGCATGTACACAACACATCGTTCAGCGTGGACGTTTACAATTCATCGTGGTCGCGCCGCACAACTTTTCGGGCCGCCAAGCGGTTTCTGACTCACACAGCTACGCATATAACGAGCACCTCGCGTGAAATGCTCACCGACTTCGGCTTCGACGAACCGCAATTCAAGGGTCTCGATCGCCAGGTGGTTCACTGCGGCTTTGATGTGTCGGCGTTTCGTGGCGACAACCGGCTTCTGCATCATCAGGTAGCCAAAGAATTTGGTTGGCCGGATGACGCAAAGTTAATTTTATTCGTTGGCAGACTGGACGAGCCGGTGGGCGACGGCCAGCATCGCAAGAACCCGGGATTTGCACTTGAAGTGGCGCGCGAGTGCATTGCCGCAGACCGGCGGGTCCGCATGATCATGGCAGGATCCGGAGAGGCCATGAAGAGGGAATTGGAAGCGAAGGTTAAGAGTTGGGGACTGGCAGATAAGATTCGGCTTACCGGAATTTATCCGGACGTGACCAGGTTGATGCTCGGTTCCGACGTGTTCTTATTTCCATCACTCGCCGAAGGTTTGGGCATGGTCGCAGTCGAAGCACAGGCTGCCGGACTTCGCGTGCTTACTGCCGAGGGCGTGCCGCGCGAGAGCATGGTGATTCCTGAAATGGTCGAGTTTCAGCCCCTCGAGTCAGGTGTTTCCTTTTGGGCAGACCGCGCTCTCGCGCTGCTCAACCTCGCGCCGCCGGATGCCGAGGCGAGTAACCGCGCGGTCAGGGAGTCACCATTTTCAATCGATAGTTCCGCAAGAAATCTTCTTCAGATCTACTCGGGACACGACCGAAGAAACGGATCCTGAGACGAGGTTCTCAGGAGGTCCCATCCACTCAATGCCGCAATCACTCAAACCGGCCGCCTGGCACAACGCCGTGATCACTGCCAAGAATTATTGGTATGGCAAACGCGGTGAGCCGATCACTTATGGCGCGCACAAGCTGCGTTACATCCCCGGCACTCGGCCGGTAAAACTTAAGTATGCCGACTCGACTGACATGGTAGTGCGCAACGATGCGCGGCAACTGCAATTTTTCGTAGAACATGTGAAGCCGGGCGACTTCGTCATGGATATTGGTGGAAACGTGGGCCAGTATGCCGTGCTCTTTTGCTCTCTCGTGGGACAGTCTGGCCGGGTGGTGTCTTTCGAGCCGGACCCGACTCACCGAGACGTCCTGATCAGAAACCTGCAGCTGAACAAATGTCTGGACCAGGCGATTGTCGAAGATGCGGCCCTTTCGGATGTGAACGGCGCTCACGTGTTCTTTTCGCGCAAGGACCAGATGTCTTCCCTCGTTAAGTCAGGACTCGGCACCAACGCCGATCTGGCTGACGTCACTGAACACGTGGTCACGACCACCAGGATTGACGACTACCTGCAGGCTAAGGGATTTGGTTTCCCGCGCTGGGTAAAAATAGATACCGAAGGTGCGGAGATCAATGTGTTGCGTGGAGCGGATGGGCTCTTGAGGTCGGGAGCGACGGTCGTTTGCGAGTTGCATCCTTACGCCTGGGAAGAGTTTGGCACTAGCTTTGAAGAATTGCGTTCGATTGTGAAAACCAACCAGAAAGAAATCAGGTATCTGGATCCGGGCTTCAAGATTGACGACGGGCCGCTCCACAGTACGGTAATAATCTCGTAATCCGGTTGAGCACGGTGGCTATTGAAAACGAGGCAAACGGTAACGGCCGGGTTCGCGTGTTCCAGATCGTTGAGAATCTGGATAACCGGGCGGTCGAAGCCTGGCTGGTAAGAGTTTTCCGTAACGCGGTTGTGCAATATCCGCTCGTCGATTGGACTTTCTTTTGTGTGCTGCCGCAGGCCGGTGAGTTTGATGATGAAGTGCGCGCGGCCGGAGGCCACGTCATCCATTCCGAGCATGAACTTGGGGAGAAGATCCCCTTCATGACTTCGCTGCGGCGGGTTATGCAGCAACAGTCTTACGATGTTCTCCACTGTCATCACGACATTATGAGCGCCGCCTACCTGCTGGCGTCCGCGGGGCTGCCATTTAAAAAGCGGATAGTCCATTTGCACAATACTGCCCTCAGTTTGCCGACGCCGAACCGGATCAAGACCGAACTACTCCGTGGTCCAATGCGCCAGGTGTGTTTGAAAATGGCCGATCGGATCGTAGGAATTTCAGAGGAAGCTTTGGATTCGCTGGTGGGCCCCGAGGGTCGCCAGGTGGGGCGAGATCGCGTGGTCCATTACGCCGTCGACACGAAACGTTTCCGCGATGCCGAGGTCGACCCTCTGGCGTTTCGCAATCAGTTGGGATTGAGTGCCAACGCGCAGGTAGTTCTGTTTGTGGGCCGGATGGTTGAGTACAAGAATCCGCGTTTTGTGATCGACGTTCTGAACCACCTCGCGCGTATCGAACCGGAAGCGGTCGCAGTTTTTGTTGGCGCTGGCGATCAGGAAAACGTAGTGAGGAGCGCCGCCGCCGAACAAGGCTTGAGTGAAAGAGTCAGGTTCTTAGGCTTTCGAAATGACGTGGCTGAGATCATGCTCGCCGCAGACGTACTCCTTTGGCCCAGCGAAGAGGAGCCGAAAGAGGGATTGGGATTGGGAATCATCGAAGCGCAGGCTGCGGGGCTGCCGATTCTGATGTCGCAAAGCGTGCCGCTCGAGGCGATCGTGATTCCCGAGCTGGTCGAGGTTTTACCGCTCGCTGCCAAAGCACAGGCATGGGCCAATAACCTTCAGCAAATTCTTCATCAGTCCCATCCATCACGCAAAGATTGCCTCGCACGAGTGGAATCATCATCTTTTGCCTTGCAGGCAGGCGTAGACAATCTTATCGCTCTGTACCATTAACTGCTTCTCGGAGTAAATCGATCAATCTCACTTCAGAAAAACAGAACGCGGCTGCAGCCGGTCCATCCAGCGGACTTTGGGGAGCACGTTTCGACATGCTCGACGCCTGGCGTGGCTTAGCTGCGTTGGCGGTGGTCATACAGCACGTTTTCCATCTGCGCATCGGTCACTGGGCCGTAATGCTCTTCTTTGTGATCAGCGGTTACTGCATCACCGCATCGGCCAGTTCGTGTCTCAAAAAGGGCATCGGCTTTCGCGGTTTCATGTGGCGACGCCTTCGCCGGATCTATCCGCCTTATATTCTCGCGGTTGCTTATTTCGTGGCTACGCGACTGGTAAAACTTGGAGCGGGTGGTTCGAGCCAACTCGACGTCTCGTGGGTGAAGTGGCTGCAGAATGTAACCCTCACACAATGGCTGTCTTTGGTCGGCACTGGCTGGGCGTATGCGGCCGACAATCCGGCAAATTTTGTCACCGCTTATTGGTCTCTTAATTACGAGGAGCAGTTTTACTTGCTGGTGGCCTTGATGATGGTGGGCGTCTCGATTACGCGCCGCTCGTTTCTCTGGTTTGCACTTCCATTAATTGGGGCCTCAATTATTTGGAATGCATTAATTCCGTTTTACAGCAATGGGCTGTTCATCGAGTATTGGCTTCACTTTGGCATCGGTATCCTCGTTTACTATCGGCTTTGTCGGCTCACTGGAGCGACTTCGCGACGGCTCGTTGATGTAGGTTTGGTGGCTCTTGCGATTTCTTCGACCTGGCTTGCCTGGTTTTCCGGCATCGATTGGTGGACGCGACGCCCATTGGCCCA
>JANLZV010000090.1:0-4112 GCA_031366425.1 Pyrinomonadaceae bacterium
GAGGTAGTGGCCCACGCCTACGAAGAATGGGAAACGGAGTCGGTTGAACGCTTGCAGGGGATGTTTGCGCTTGCCGTCTATGATCGACGAACCGCGAAACGCGATGGCGGCGATGGCGACGAGGGCACTCTATTTCTGGCCCGCGACCGTCTGGGAATCAAGCCGCTTTACTATGCAATCGCCGGCAAACCGCACGATGATAACCGCTCATTTATTTTTGGGTCTGAGGTTCGTACCCTGCTGGCTAGTGGGGCAGTGCCTCGCCGCCTCTCCCACGCAGCTCTGGAAAGTTACCTATTGTTTGGATCAGTCAGCGAGCCAATGACTCTGGTTGACGGCGTACTCTCGCTGCCTCCCGGATGCACGATGACGATCGCGTTGAATTCCTCGACGCAATCTTTGGAGCCGAAGTCTTACTGGAACATCGGGCGGCGCGTGTCCTCGATTACAAAGAGACACGCGGCTTCAGGAAATGCTGAACCCGGCACTAACGGTTCAAGCAATGGCAGCCGCGCACGCACAAATGACGCTTCCAAGCGCGTGCGCACATTGTTGGAGCAGAGCGTTCGCAGTCATCTCATTTCAGACGTCCCGGTCGGCGTCTTCCTGAGTAGCGGTATTGACTCGACCGCGCTCGCAGCCCTCGCGAGTCGAGAAGTTTCGGGAATCCACACGTTTACCGTCGCCTTTGCGGAGAAGGAATTTAGCGAAGCGGCGGTCGCGCGACGAACTGCGGCCACGTTTGGGACGACGCATCAGGAAGTGATGCTCGGCGCGGATGAAATGCTGGCGCGACTGGGCGAGGCGGTCGGAGCACTCGACCAACCTACCATCGACGGGATCAACACTTACTTTGTTTCTGCCAGCGCGCGTCAGGCCGGATTGAAAGTCACCCTCTCGGGTCTCGGCGGTGATGAAGTGTTCGGCGGATACAGCACTTTCCGGCGAACTCCGCAGTATCAACGATTAGCATCGGCGGGCGCACATGTGCCAAAGGCAGTGAAATCTGCACTATCGTCTACTATGACTGCGGCGATCGCCGGCACGCGGGGTCGCTTTCTAAGCGGGGATGCCACGCGAAAACTCGCATCCGTTTGGGAGAGTCCGGATGGCTTGCCTGATCCATTTTATTTTGGACGCGCGCTTTTTACCCCAGCGCAGGTTGCTAATCTCATGACTGAGTCGAAGCCGGTTGAGCAATCAGCCTGGTGGAACTGGCTAGCAGCGAGCGCTGAGCAGGCGAGAGAATTGGATCCGTTCGCAGCTGTGTCGTGCATGGAAATGCAGTCGTACCTGGTCAGCACTCTGCTGCGCGATACCGACTCGATGAGCATGGCCCAGTCGCTCGAAGTGCGCGTGCCTTTTCTGGATCATCCGTTGGTCGAATTTGTTGCTTCCTTGCCGCAGGAAACGAAGTTGCGCAAAGGTATTCCAAAGAGTTTGCTGGTAGATTCACTCGCAGACGTATTGCCGTCTGAGGTAGTGAACCAACGAAAGCGTGGGTTCACATTCCCCTGGGCCGAGTGGCTGCGCGGGCCTTTGAAAGCAAGGATCGAAGATGGCTTGGAGGGACTCTCGCCGGCATTGCGCGAAGTGCTTAAGCCGGAGGCAGTGCGGGAGATTTGGCAGAGCTATCTCGCTGGCCAGACGAGTTGGTCGCGACCATGGAGTCTTTATGTTTTGAATGAGTGGGTCAAAACCCACCTGGAAAGTTTTTCGACCGCAGGCTGAAATAGAAAATCCGATTAATGTACATTTTAGGAATCAACGCATATCACGGTGACGCGGCGGCAGCGATCATCAGAGACGGCAAACTAATCGCAGCGGTTGAAGAAGAACGCTTCAACCGGGTGAAGCACTGCGCCGGTTTTCCGGCGGAGGCCGTAAGCTATTGTTTGCGAACTGCCGGCATTGGAATCGAAGCGGTAGAACATATTGGCATCTCGCGCGACCCTTCGGCACACCTGCATAAGAAAATTCTGTTCGCAGCCGGCCGCGCGGCGAAGCAGGTGGCCGGCGCCAGGAGCAATCGGCGGACGAGTGACCTGAACGCCTCGGCCGTAAATGTTGTTGGCGATGCAGGAACGGGCGAGGCGCCCGCGGTCCCACACGACAGCGCAGGCAACGGGAAAAGAAACGGCAAAGCTCCGGGAATTTTCCAACAGGTCAAAGATCGTCTCGGGAACGCTGCCAAGGTCCGCGATCTAAGCGACGATCTCGCGAAGGCCCTGGGCGTTGGAAAAAGCAGTCTTCGCGCGCAGTTTCACAATATCGAACATCATCGAGCGCATCTCGCCAGTTCGTTTTTTGTTTCGCCGTTTGAACGTGCCGCCTTACTTTCGATTGACGGTTTTGGCGATTTCATTTCCACGATGTGGGCGCAAGGCGAGGGAACCTCAATCGAGGTGTTGGGCCAGGTCGAGTATCCACACTCAACCGGGATCGTCTATACCGCCACGACCCAGTTCCTCGGCTTTCCTTACTACGGTGACGAAGGAAAGATTATGGGCCTGGCGCCTTACGGCCAGCCGCGCTTCATCGAACAGTTTCGCGACATAATTCGCACCGAGGCCAACGGCCAGTTTCGGCTTAACCTCGATTATTTCCGCCATCACGCGGAGGGCGTTGACATGACCTGGAATGAAGGCTCCCCCATGATTGGACGGATCTACTCTGACGCTTATGCATCCGCCTTTGGACCAGCTCGTCAACCCGGCTCCGCGCTTGGTGATCGCGAGCGCGACATCGCCGCCAGCCTGCAACTTCGTCTCGAAGAGGTGGGCTTTCATGTGCTGAATCATTTGCACGAGCAGACTGGACTCACCGACCTCGGCCTGTCAGGCGGCGTTGCTTACAACTCGGTGATGAACGGCAAGATTCTGCTAAACACGCCGTTTCAACGCGTCTACATTCAACCCGCCGCCGGCGATAGCGGCACTGCTGTCGGCGTTTGTTATGAAATCTACAATGGCACGCTGAAGCAGCCGCGCACGGAGATCATGTTGGGGGCTTACACGGGTCCGGAGTTTACGCCTGCTGAGATTCGGGTTGAACTCGTTAGGAGCGAACTCGAGTTTGAAACGTTTGACGACGCCGGCGTGACGGCGGCTGCTGCCCAGGACATTGCCGACGGCCTCGTGGTTGGTTGGTTTCAGGGCCGCATGGAGTTTGGCCCACGGGCACTCGGAAACCGTTCGATCGTGGTTGATCCGCGCCGGGCCGACATGAAAGAGATCTTGAACGAGCGAATTAAGAAGCGCGAACCA
The DNA here is from genome assembly GCA_031366425.1 of Pyrinomonadaceae bacterium. GTDB lineage: Bacteria > Acidobacteriota > Blastocatellia > Pyrinomonadales > Pyrinomonadaceae > PSRF01. Next base: position 3,267 of record JANLZV010000090.1, read on the forward strand.
TTTCGCCCGTTTGCCCCTTCGATTTTGGAAGAACGGACGGGCGACTATTTTGAGCAAAGCCATCCGGCGCCGACGATGTTGATGGTTTACCAGGTGCGCGCAGAACGACGTGCGGAAGTTCCGGCCATCACCCACGTAGACGGCTCGGGCCGTTTGCAAACAGTTTCGCGCGAGCTTAACGAACGCTACTACCAGTTGATTTCCGATTTCGACAAACTCACTGGAGTGCCGATCGTCTTGAATACGTCGTTTAATGAAAATGAGCCGATCGTTTGCACGCCGAGACACGCGATTGATTGCTTTCTCAAGACCCGGATGGACGTATTGTACGTGGGTAACTTCGCGGTGCGACGAAAGCAGGTGGAGAGTGATGGGTAATAAGTGATAAGTAATGAGTAATTTATGTTGAGTTTTTGGAGGGCAAGGGGCGACATCTCACTGGTACTAACTGAGTTGGCGACAGGATGTTTCTAAGATGCGACCCCATGAGAAGCTAGACGTTTGGAAACGGGCAATCGACTTTGTTGTTGCGGTCTATAAACTGACAGACCGTTTTCCCCGTGACGAGAAGTTTGGACTGACCTCCCAGATTCGCAGAGCAGCGGTCTCGGTTCCTGCGAACATTGCAGAGGGCGCTGCCCGGCAGTCACCTAAAGAGTTTCGGTATTTTCTCTCTAATGCGCAGGGGTCGGTGAGCGAACTTGCCACAGAGATCCTTATCGCCCGGCGGCTTGGGTTTGTGACCGAAGCGGCATTTAGCTCGGCCAATGCGGAGTTGAACAGTATAGGCCTTATGATTCTGGGACTGAGTCGCAGTGTAGAGCGCAAGGCGTGATGGCGTACTCT
>JANLZV010000094.1:0-10140 GCA_031366425.1 Pyrinomonadaceae bacterium
AAAACAACCACGACTCAACTGACTGGCGAGTTGCTGAAGCACGGCGGCGTGCCGACTCAGGTTGGCGGAAACATTGGCCGGCCGTTGATTTCGCTAGTGGAAACTTCTCGCGAGGACGGTTGGACCGTGGTGGAGCTTTCGAGTTTTCAACTCGAGACCATTCAGGAGTTTCATCCGACGGTGGCCGCGGCGCTTAACGTGACGCCGAATCATATGGATCGTTACGAATCATTTACTGATTACGCTGCAGCCAAGCACCGGATTTTCATGAATCAGGCGCCCGGCGATCTGGCGGTGTTGAATGCGGACGACGAGTTGGTTGCGAGTTGGGCGGCGGGGCTGAGGGCCCAGGTATCGAGTTTCAGCGTCAAGCGCGAACTGGAGGAAGGACTGTTTCTGCGCGGCCGCCAAATAGTTTCGCGCAGCGCAGGGGTCGAAAAAGTTTTGATGATGAAGGACGAGATGAAGCTGCGCGGTCTGCACAACGTGGAAAACGTGCTTGCTGCGTTATCGATCGGATTGGCGTGCGGCGCGAGTCCGGAATCGATGCGCGCAACGGTTAAGCGATTTGAACCGGTCGAACACCGGCTGGAGTTTGTTTCAGAGATTGAGGGCGTGAAGTTTTACAACGATTCGAAAGCGACCAGCGTTGATGCGACGCTGAAAGCGCTTGAAGCTTTTCAGGATGATGACGGGAAGGTGGTTTTGATTTTAGGTGGACTGGGAAAGAAAGCGCCGTATGCGCCACTCGCTTCGTTAGTGCGCGAGCGCGTGCGGCAGCTGATTCTCATCGGCGCCGACGCCGACACGATCGCTCAGGAGTTGGGCGATTACGCGACCATCGGCAGGGGCAGCGACATGCAGGAGGCCGTGCAGCTTTCGTTTGCCGCAGCCCAACCCGGCGACACTGTTTTGCTCGCGCCGGCCTGCGCGAGCTTCGACATGTTTGAGACTTACGAGCACCGCGGCCGGGTGTTCAAAGAAGAAGTTTCGAAATTAGAGTTTCGAGTTTCGAGTTCTCAGCCTGACGCGAAAATGAATTAAAGGGAAATATTCCTAACCAGAAAACTCGAAACTCGAAACTGAAATAATCATGGCAAGAAAGCTATACCCGGACAAGTGGCTGTTCGCGGCAACCGTAGGGTTGGCGTTATTCGGCGTGGTGATGGTCTACAGCGCTTCGGCGGTGATGGCTATGCGCGATACCGGCAATCAGTATCACTACGTGATGAAGCAGGGAATGTGGACTGGGATCGGCCTGTTAGCGATGGTTGTGGCGATGCATTTCGACTACACCCGTCTCAAGGACCGGCGGATCGTATACGGCCTGCTCATCTTGACGGTGCTGATGCTCCTGGCCGTGTTTGGATTTTCTCCAATAAACGGCGCGCGACGTTGGATCAAGTTAACGAAGTTTTCGATCCAGCCTTCTGAGGTGGCCAAGCTTTCACTGACGATTTTTCTCGCCTACTTTCTCGAGAAGCGAGCTGGCCACGAAAAATCTTTTTGGGGCACGTTTCTCCCGTGCGCATTTATCACCGGCGCACTCGCGATCCTGATTTTGGCCGAACCCGATCTGGGCACCGGGATGATGTTGGCAGTGATTTTTACCGTTCTGGTTTACACCGCCGGCGCGCGTTTGTTTCACCTTGGCTTAGTGGCAATGCCGGCGCTCGTTGGGGTAGCCGGAATGCTCATCTTCGTCCCCTTTCGCATGCGCCGCATGGTCATGTTTTTGGATCCATGGGCCGACCCACAAGGCAGCGGCTTCCAGATGGTCCAGTCGCTTATTGCCGTAGGTTCAGGTGGTCCAAACGGACTTGGCTTCGCGCAGGGAAAACAGAAAATGCTGTTTCTGCCGTTTGCCCATTCGGATTTTATCTTCGCCGTAATCGGTGAAGAGCTGGGGTTACTGGGAACGCTCGGAGTGGTGTTGGTTTTCGCCCTCTTCCTGTGGCGCGGGCTGCGAACTTCGGTGTTAGCTCCGGATCGCTTCGGTCAATTGTTGTCACTCGGACTTGTTACCGGGATCGTGGCGCAGGCCCTTTTCAATATCAGCGTAGTGCTTTCGCTCGTGCCGACTAAAGGAATTCCGTTGCCTTTTATTTCATATGGCGGTTCTTCGCTGGTGCCGACGCTCGCGGCGGTCGGAATTCTACTGAACATTTCGCAGCATGCTAACGGGACCGTGAGTCCCGCTGCGTTGAAATCAATAGTTACCGGCGAGGCCAGAGAGCCTGCGAAATTACGCGTCGCGCACGCTCGCCGAATGGCTTCGCGCGTTGGGTGATTTCAAGATGCGCGTGTTGATTGCCGCCGGCGGTACAGGCGGTCACATTTATCCGGGAATCGCGGTGGCCCGAGAAATTTTGCAGCGGCAACCCGAATCTGAAGTGCGATTCGTCGGCACGGCCCGTGGCCTGGAAAACAAGCTGGTTCCGCAAGCCGGGTTTCAACTTTCGATCATTGACAGCTCAGGTTTGAAAAACGTCGGAGCGGTGGCGCGAGCTCGCGGTCTAATGGTTTTGCCGAAGAGTTTGTTAGGCGCGCGCAGTTTGTTGCGAACGTTTAATCCGGACATCGTGATTGGCGCCGGCGGTTACGTCTCTGGTCCGGTATTGCTGATGGCTTCGCTGATGAGACTGCCAACTCTCGTGATGGAATCGAATGCGCATCCGGGGTGGACCAATCGAGTCCTGGCGCGATTTGTCGATCAGGCCGCAGTTTCATTTAGTGCCGCGTTGCCTTTTTTTCGAGGCAAAGCAGTCGTAACCGGCAATCCGGTGAGACGCGAGTTTTTTGAGATCCCGGCGCGGCAGCGTGATGCTTCGCAGTTTTCGGTGTTGGTGTTTGGCGGTTCTCAAGGCGCGCACGCGATTAATGAAGCGATGGTCGCAGCTCTTCCTGAACTCGAGGACTTTCGCGGTGCGTTGCGAATCACCCATCAAACCGGCGAAGCGGACTTTGAAAACGTGCGGACCGGTTATGCAGCCGCAGGTTGGTCGGAGGTAGACGTCAGAAAGTATATCGATGACATGGTAGTTTCCTTCGCGAATGCTGATCTGGTGATTTGTCGGGCCGGGGCCACGACGACAGCCGAGCTGATTGCTGCGGGAAAGGCCGCAATCATGATTCCGTTTCCGCTCGCGGCTGACGATCACCAACGGAAAAACGCCGAGGCATTGCAGGCAGAAGGCGCTGCGCGATTGATTCTACAGAAGGACCTGACTGGGGCGAGCCTGGGGGCCGAGCTGGCGAAACTTTTCAAGTCGCCAGAGGATTTGGAAAAGATGGAAACGTCGAGTCGCGGATTAGCACGCGGCGATGCGGCGGCAGCGGTAGTTGATCTAGTGGAGACTTTGGTTCAAAAAACGGGAAACGGAATTAAGGGGAAGACCGCGAGCTTCAGGACTGGGGACTGAGCGCTCGCAACTTTACAGCACTGATGTTTAGAAGAATTCAACACGTTCATTTTGTCGGCATTGGCGGCATCGGCATGTCCGGCATTGCCGAGGTGCTGGTCAACCTTGGCTTCCGCGTCTCAGGTTCTGACGCGAAAAAATCAAACGTGACCGATCGCCTGCAGCAAATGGGGATCGATTTCACGGAAGGTCACGGCGCCGAAAACGTGGGCGACGCGCACGTGGTAGTTAGATCCACTGCGGTGCGCGATGACAATCCCGAAGTGGCCGAAGCCCATCGCCGTTCAATTCCGGTGATTCCGCGCGCGGAAATGTTGGCTGAGTTAATGCGACTCAAGCCACACACGGTGGCTGTGGCGGGCTCTCACGGCAAGACCTCAACTACGTCGATGGTGGCGACGGTGCTGGGCCATGCGGGCCTGGATCCGACCATTGTAGTTGGCGGCGTAGTCGGAGCTTTCGGTTCAAACGCGCACCTGGGCACCAGCGATCTGATGGTGGTGGAAGCGGACGAAAGCGATCGGTCTTTTCTGATGTTGACGCCGACCATCGCGGTAGTGACGAACATCGATCGGGAACACATGGACTATTACCACGACATGGATGATGTCCGCGGATGCTTCACGAGTTTTGTGAACAAGGTGCCGTTTTATGGAGCGTCAGTCCTTTGCCTCGATGACCCGAATGTCCAGGCGATCATTCCCGACGTTGAACGTCGCCGCATAACGTTTGGTCTCAGCGCTCAAGCTGACATCTCGGCGCACAATATTCGTTTCGATCAAAACTTCGGCTCGTTGTTTAGCGTTTGGCACGGCGCCGACGTGGTCGGCGATATTTCCCTGCCGGTGCCGGGGCTGCACAACGTCTATAACGCACTCGCGGCGATTGCGGTTGGCTTTGAGCTGGACGTTCCGTTCACCCAGATCGCGGAGGCACTCAGTAGTTTCACCGGCGCTGGTCGGCGTTTTCAGTTTAAGGGCGAATCCGGCGGCGTGATGGTCGTCGACGATTACGGTCATCATCCGACCGAAGTGAAAGCGACCCTGGCGGCGGCAAAGATCGGCTCGGGCGGCAGGCGAATCGTGGTGTTGTTTCAACCGCATCGTTACAGCCGCACACACGATCTGATGGAGGAGTTTGCGCGGTCGTTCAATAACGCCGATACGCTTTTCGTGACTGACATTTACGCAGCCAGCGAGGATCCAATCGAAGGGACCACTGCTGAATCGTTAACCGCTGCGATCAAGCGTTACGGGCATAAGGACGTTCGTTATGTTGGTCCACTCGAAACTGCGGCCGAGGCGCTGAGAGATCACGTGTTGCCAGGCGATCTGGTGTTGACTCTCGGTGCGGGCACCGTGAGTAGGGTAAGCGATCAATTATTGACGTTGCTCCGTGAACGCACGGAAGCCAAGGGCGTTTAGTTTTTCTGAAGACGCAAACTTCGAATCTGCCTTGAGGGTTATGAGCGACCGCGAAACACAAACTGAATTTGCCGAGCGTGACTCAATCCTTGCCGAGATTGTGTCCCGGTTGGGAGTGCGTGCCGAACGGGGCCGACGATTTGCGGAGCTTACGAGTTTGCGAGTTGGCGGAGCAATTGATTGGGTGCTGTCGCCGCAGACGGAAGTCCAGGCCGCCGCGGTCGTGCAGGAGATGGACGACGCCGCAATTGCGTGGCGCGCGCTCGGCTCAGGCAGCAACATTCTGGCAGACGACGGCGATCACCACTACGTGGTTCTGAGTTTGAAAGATCTTAAGGGCGAACTCCAGTTTGACGGCGAGCGCGTGTCTGTGCCCGCGGGCTATTCGCTGCCGCGGCTCTGCATTGAAGTTGCTCGCCAGGGGCTTTCGGGAATTGAAGGGCTGGGCGGTATCCCCGGCACTGTGGGCGGTGCGCTCTGGATGAACGCGGGCGCTTACGGTCACGAGATCGGAACGGTAACTGAAACTGTGCGCGTAGCTCGCGGCGGAAATGTGGTTGAGGTGCCGGGCCAGGATATCCAGTGGAATTACCGGCACACTTCGTTCACCGAAGGAGAGCTTTTGTTGGGCGGCACACTTCGTCTGACGCCTGACGATGCGGAAAAAATTCGCGCGCGCATGGAAGACGCTAAGGCTCGACGAATGGCGACGCAACCACATGGTTCGCGATCGGCTGGCTGTTTTTTTAAGAATCCACCCGCGAGCCTGATTGGCACCGGCAAAATGATTGACGACCTGGGAATGAAGGGCGTGCGGCGAGGCAGCGCGCTAGTGTCTCCGGTTCACGCCAATTTCATAGTTACCGAAGGTGAAGGCGCACGAGCTGAAGATGCGATGACCCTGGCCGAAGAGATTCGCGAACGGGTAAAGCGCGAGCAGGGAATTGACCTTGAGTATGAAGTGGAGCTTTGGCGAACACGGGAGCCGGGCCAGGGCAATCGAGATAAGTACGCCGCCGGCGAAAACTCCGGCGACGAGACGGATGGAAAGGAGCCGACGTGAGAGAGCAAGTGATCACACATCAGGTTGGCAATCGAAGCGGCGGCGCGGGCGCGCGTCGAAGCAGCGCGGTATCTCAACGTCCGTTGCGACGCGATCGCGATAGCGACAACGTTGGCCTTGGGACGCGTTTGCGCAGCGTGGTTGGTTACATTCCGTCATTTCTGAAGATCGTTTTGGCGATGATCGTCGGGCTGATGGTAGTAGTGGGGTATCGGGCGGCCGCGTCGGCGAATTTTTTCCAGGTGCGCTCAGTCGAAGTGCAGGGAACTTCAAGAGTGGCGGCTAGCGAAGTCCAGGCGTTGGTGAGACGAGATCTAGAAAAAACCGGAGTTTGGAAAGCAGACCTGGCGGGCGTTACCGCGCACCTTGAACGTTTGCCCTGGGTGCGCACGGCCGTCGTTTCACGCGTCTTGCCTGATGGTATTCGCGTCCGCATTTCTGAGCGGGTACCGCGCGCTGTGGTACGCACTGCCTCCGGCCGATTTCGCTGGGTTGATGAAGACGCGGTGCTGCTGGGGGAAATGTTGCCGACCGATCAATTGCCGATGTTTTTCCTGCGGGGCTTGAATGAAGAAGACGCTGCCGCTTCGCGCGGCGAGAACCGCGAACGCGTGCAAAAGTTTATGGAGTTACAAAAAGAGTGGGACGCTACGGGGCTGTCGGAGCGGGTGAGCGAAGTAAACCTGATGGACATTCACGACGTGCGGGCGCAGTTGGCTGGTGACAATTCTCAAGTCGAAGTGCGATTGGGTTCGCAGGATCAGGGCAGTCGTTTGAAGAAGGCTCTTGAAGTGCTCGACGGACAGCGGCAGATGCCACACGCCGGGCAGATCAGTTACATCGATCTGAGTCAGGGTCGAAGAGCGATCGTGGGTCTCGTAACGGGAGCGCATGCGACCGCGAGTGCTGATCCATCTTTAACTGCTGTCAGCGAACAACCGGAAGAAAAGAAGGCCGACCCGGAGTCGCCAGTTAAGCCGGCTCGCGATAGCCGCACTGCTCGGGCGACCGCTGCGGCAAGTGAGACCAAATCAAAAAACGAGCGCGAGGAAAAGCCACGAAAGCCGGAAACGAAATCCGACAAAACGCAAAAGACCGCGCGACGAAATTGATGACGACTGTTAACGAAGACCCCAGGGCACCAAAGGAGCACGATTAAATGGCCAAGCGCACGCAACACACAATCGGCCTGGATATTGGCACGAGCAGGGTGACGTGTATCGCATGCGAACCTGGCGAGGGGGGGTTGCTTGAGATCGTGGGCATCGGTGAGGCAGAAGCGCGCGGGCTTCGCAAAGGCGTGATCGTCAATCCCGAAGCAGCAGTAGACGCAATTCGGAAGGCTGTCGAAGACGCTGAACGGATGAGCGGAATACAGGCTGAAGAAGTGACGATTAATCTCGCCGGCTCGCACATTCTTGGCTTCAACGGCCAGGCAATCGTGGCGGTATCGGGGCGGGACCGCGAAATCACTTCGGAAGACGTGCGGCGCGCGATCGATTCGGCGTGCGCGATCCAGCTTCCGGCGGGACGTGAAATTGTCGACCGCCTGCCGCAGGAGTTTATCGTGGACGATCAGGACGGCATTAATGATCCCGTGGGAATGATTGGGGCCAGACTGGCCGTTAAGGTCCACATCGTCACCAGCCCGGTTACGGCCCGACAGAATGCCATCAACGCGGTCAATCGCGCGGGGTTGATTGTCGCGGACATGGTGCTGGAGCAGTTGGCCGCAGCTGAGGCCACGCTCACCGAAGACGATAAGGAGTTTGGCTCTGCGTTGGTAGACATCGGGGCTGAAACCACCGGGTTGGTGATTTACCAACGCGGTGCGGTGCAACACACGGCAGTGTTTCCGCTAGGTGGTTCGCATTTCACTAACGACATCGCCTTTGGATTGCGTACGCCGATTCCGGATGCGGAAAAAATAAAGCGAACGGTAGGCTCGGCCTGTAGCACTTCGCTAACTGAGATGGAGCGGAGTGAACTGGTAGACGTGCCTTCCGTCGGAGGCCGCGCTCCGAGGCAACTGTCGCGGCAGATCCTTTGCGACATTCTGCAGCCGCGCGCCGAAGAAGTCCTGATGCACGTCGCCGATGAAATCAAAGACGCAGGTTGGGAACGGCAACTATCGAGCGGTGTGGTGTTAACTGGCGGCGGTGCGTTGCTCAGTGGCATGACGGAAATTGCCGAGCAGGTTTTCGATGCTCCAGTCCGCGCAGGTTTTCCGGAAAGGGACCGTTTCGGTGGGTTAGTGGAAGACGTGCAGAGTCCCGCGTGGGCTGCCGCTGCCGGTCTGGCCCTGGTTGCGAGTCGCGCGCAGGCGAGTGAGTTGCGCACCGCGATGAGCCGGCGAGGCTCCACCGGAAAGCTAACGCATTTTGTTTCGAAATTTCGTAATCGTTTCAGTAGTAATTTTTGACAAGTTGTTGTATGCTTTCGCCCCGATTGCACAAGATATAGTCCGCTATATATTGACGCCGATGGAGCGAGCAACCCAACATAGAAGGAAGAGGCCCTGGACGCCTTCCCGCTTCGGAAGAGAGGATATGACTATGGCAAAGGACGCTCGTGAACTCGGGGGCATTAATATTTTCATTGATGACGATCCCCCGATCAGTGGTGCGCGGATAAAAGTGATTGGCGTTGGCGGCGGTGGCAGCAATGCCGTCAATCGGATGATCGAAGCCGGTATCGAGGGAATCGAATTCCTCGTGGCCAACACTGATCTGCAAGCGCTCAAGCGATCGAAGGCGCCGATAAAAATTCAGCTCGGCAGCAAACTCACCAAGGGCCTGGGCGCGGGCGCCAACCCTAATGTCGGCAAAGAAGCCGCGCTCGAAGACACCGAAAAGATCATTGAAGTACTCGAAGGCGCCGACATGGTGTTTGTGACGACGGGTTTGGGCGGGGGCACCGGCACCGGCGCCGCGCCAATCATTGCGTCGCTGGCAACCGAACTCGGCGCGCTAACTGTCGCCGTAGTCACTAAGCCGTTTCTTTTTGAAGGTCGTCGCCGCATGCAACAGGCGGAGCAGGGACTGCGCGAACTGCGCGAATGCGTAGATACCGTCATTACGATTCCGAATGAACGTTTGCTGCACACGGTCGAAAAAGATTCGTCACTCGCGGATTCATTTGGAGTGGCCGACGACGTCCTCCGCCAGGCGGTGCAGGGTATCAGCGATCTGATTACCGTCCCGGGCCTGATCAATCTCGACTTTGCGGACGTGAAGTCGATCATGGAAGGGATGGGCATGGCATTAATGGGAGCCGGCCGGGCCAGAGGTGAGAACCGTGCGGCCGAGGCGACCCAGCAAGCGATCTCATCGCCGTTGCTTGAAGAAGCGACTATTCAGGGTGCCAAGGGTGTGCTCATCAATATCACCGGTGGATTGGACCTGACGCTCTTCGAGGTGAATGCGGCATCGACGATTATTCGCGAAGCTGCTGATGAAGATGCGAACATTATTTTCGGCGCGGTGATTGACGAAAATCTGCGCGACGAGATGAGGATTACGGTCATCGCCACGGGGTTTGGTCAGGAGTCGGTCGCGGCAGCATCGGCGGCAGCAGTTTCCAGTCTGCCCAACAATGCTCCCCGATACGTTCAACGTCCGGCTGAAGATCCGTTGCGTCCAATGATGCATTCGCGTTCTGAAGATCTCGATGTGCCCACGTTTATCCGCAAGAAAGCTGACTAAGCGGTTCGATCTACATTCAGTGAAAAGGAAGGCCGGACCCGCTGCCTTCCTTTTTCTTTGCATTCGCGTCTCGTCTGAATCGACTGACGGCAGCGCGCGAAAGCAGCCAAGTTTGCAATTCGTTTCTTCTTTGCTTTTTAAGTCTTGGTTGTGTAGCATGCATCCATTCCTTGCAGGTTTTCCATAACGGGTTAAGTTTCGTCGTCCCATTCCTCGAAATGGCCGCTGCCTGCGAGTAGAAAAAATCCGCGTCCGCTCATCTCCCGCCAAGTGTGCGTCGCGCGATCAAATTTTGAATCCGTCTTAATTTTTGGAGGTAGAACAAGTGAGTAATCGTAAACTGATCAGACCCACGCTCGCTGCGGTTAAGGACAAGGCGCGTGACGAGCCCCAACCGAGAGAGCGCACTAACGGAAGTCAACACCGCGGATCCGGCGATGGCGGACGAAGCGAAGGCGGCCGTGGTGGTGGCGGAAGAGATGGCGGACATCGTGAACCACAGCGCGGCGCCGCCGCAGCGCCTGTGC
>JANLZV010000127.1:0-14906 GCA_031366425.1 Pyrinomonadaceae bacterium
CTCAATTCCAACCCACGATCATTAAGACGGAAGTTAACGGAGCGCGGGCGCCCCCGCCCGCAATGGCACAAAACGCGAACACCTATGCGGGCGAGGGCGCCCGCGGTCCGACCTTGAGTTTGGAAGGGCCGCATCAGAACGCAGAGCGTCGTTCGATATTCAGAAATTGTTTAGAAACTGATGACCCGAGCCTTTCGAGCGGAGCGAGAGTTTGGCCTAATTGTTGGGAGCATCCTGGTGCTACTCGGCGCCTGGTGGCTGTATCGGGGAAAGTTCACTCTCGCGGCAGAGATCGTAATGCCCGCTGGTGCTCTGCTCGTGATCGCCGGACTACTGTTTCCGCGCGCTCTTATCTATCCCAGCAAGGTATGGCTCTTGTTTGGTGAGGGACTGTCCTATGTGACCACGCGGATCATTTTGGCGATCGTATTTTTTTTCGTGATCACCCCCATCGGTGTGATTAAGCGGCTGATGGGTTGGGACCCGCTCAGCCGGCGTGGACCCAAAGGCGAGTCGTATTGGAAGCCATACTCCGAACGCCAACGCGATCCACGCCATTACGAGAAGATGTATTGAAGGAGTCTGTTAGATGTCGAAAGCCCAAGTCGTAAGTGAACTCTGGGAGTTCATGCGAAACAACAAGAAGTATTGGTTGGCGCCAATCGTGATTACCCTCGTGCTGGTGGGAGCCTTGCTGGCATTCGCGAAGGGCTCCGCGTTGGCGCCGTTCATCTACGCAATTTTCTAAGCCCGGGGGCGTTTGATTTGGCTAGTGTGCTGGGCATTTCCGCCTTCTACCACGATTCCGCGGCTTGTCTTCTGGTTGATGGCGAGATCGTGGCTGCGGCCCAGGAGGAGCGTTTCACCCGCGTCAAGCATGATCACAATTTTCCGCTTCAGGCAGTCCGTTATTGTCTTCGCGAAGCCGGACTCACCGCCAACGATCTTGACTACGTCGGCTTCTACGACAAGCCGCTGCTAAAATTCGATCGACTGCTCGAAACTTACCTCGATTACGCGCCATCCGGATTCAGTTCGTTCTTAAAAGCCCTCCCGCTCTGGATGCGCGAAAAGCTTTGGATGCCGGATTTGATTCGCACGGAGATGGGCAAAGCCGGCGGCGAAGACGACGAGCGGGCCGCGAAGAAACTCGGCAAGAAGTTTGAATGGAAACTGCTATTCGGCGATCACCATGAAAGCCATGCCGCGAGTGCGTTCTATCCATCGCCGTTTGAAGCAGCCGCCATCCTGACTATCGACGGAGTCGGCGAGTGGGCCACTAGTTCGATCGGAATTGGTCAGGGTAATGAGATCACATTACTGAAAGAGTTGCGGTTTCCTGACAGTCTCGGCCTGCTCTATAGCGCGTTCACTTACTACACTGGCTTTCGGGTTAACAGCGGCGAATACAAGGTGATGGGTCTGGCGCCGTATGGCGAACCAAAATACGTTTCGCTGATCAAAAACAAGCTGCTGGAAATTCGTGAAGACGGCAGCCTTAAGATGAATCACGAGTATTTCAGTTACTCGCAAGGCCTGCGGATGACCAACCGTGCTTTTGACAAACTCTTCGGCGGCCCCCCGCGCAAACCCGAGTCAGCGATCACGCAACGAGAGATGGACCTGGCGCGCAGTATTCAGGTGATCACTGAGGAAGTGATGTTGAAAATGACGCGCTTCGCTCACGAAGAAACCGGCATGAAGAAACTTTGCCTCGCTGGGGGAGTGGCCCTCAACTGCGTGGCTAATGGCCGGGTGTTACGCGAGATTCCCTTCGAAGACATTTGGATTCAACCCGCAGCAGGTGACGCGGGTGGAGCGTTGGGAATTGCGTTGGCGATTTGGCATCGGTATCTGGGAAACGCGCGCGCCAGCGCTGAGAAAGTGGGGACGTGGAAAAGTACGAAGACCGTCACCGCGACAAGTGGCGGGGTTGCCGGTCTAGTCCCATATGCCGACGGCATGCAGGGATCTTACCTTGGCCCACGACACACGGAAGCTGAGATTGAAGCGTTTCTCCAGACCCAGCACGCGCCTTACGAAAAGTATTCGCGAGCGGAGTTGCCGCGCAAAGTAGCAGAACTCCTGGCCGCTGGAAAAATAATCGGACTTCATCAGGGCAGAATGGAGTTTGGACCACGCGCGCTCGGCGGCCGCAGCATCATTGGCGATCCGCGTTCGACCGAAATGCAGTCTGCGATGAACTTGAAAATTAAGTACCGCGAAAGTTTCCGCCCGTTCGCGCCAAGCGTTTTGCGCGAGCACGTGGCCGACTGGTTTGAATTGAACACGGACAGTCCATACATGTTGCTGGTCGCGAATGTGGATGAACCCCACCGGCGAAAAATGACGACAGCTGAGGACGCGCTCTGGGGAATTGAGAAGTTAAATGTTAAGCGGTCTGAAGTGCCGGCGGTGACGCACGTCGACTATTCCGCGCGGATCCAGACCGTCAGACGAGAGACTAACCCGCTTTACTGGGAAATTATTGAAGCGTTTCGCCAGTTGACTGGCTGCCCGATGATCGTCAACACCAGCTTCAATGTTCGCGGCGAGCCAATCGTTTGCACGCCTGAGGATAGCTATCGCTGCTTCATGAGAACTGAGATGGATTTTCTGGTGCTGGAGACGTGCGTGCTCGACAAGCGCGAGCAACCGGCGTTTGCCGAAAAAACTGACTGGCGGACCGAGTTTAAACTCGACTGAGATCGCGTTTTTAGTTCGGTCATTTCGTTCGCTTATACTTATTGCCTTCGACTTCTGCTAGCATCTCGACCCGTGAATCACCCTGTCATGCCCTCCGTCCCGAGCGGGATCAAGATCAGCGTCGCGATCCCGGTTCGTAATGAGGAGGCTTCCATTCGGGCCCTGCTGGACAGTCTGCTGAATCAGACGCTGGCGCCAGATGAGATCGTGATCACCGATGGCGGTTCCACCGATTCAACCGCGGCGATGATCACCGAGTACGTTGAGCGGGGTGCACCGATTCATTTGTTGCGTGAACGACCAGGGATGCCAGGCCGAGGCCGAAACTTGGCGGCCGCTGCGGCGACCAACGAATGGATCGCCTTTATAGATGCGGGCACGCATCCGGAAGCGAACTGGCTGGAGAGTTTGACTGAAGCAGTGGTGGTCGAACCCGACATCGACATGGTTTACGGCTCGTATCAACCCATCACGGACACGTTTTTCAAGGAGTGTGCGGCGATTGCTTATGTCCCTCCGCCAGTGCGGGTTGATGGAATTTGGATGCGCCCGCGGTCGATCGTTTCAGTTCTGATGCGCAAGGCGGTATGGCAGTCTGTTAACGGGTTTCCGGAAGATTTGCGGTCGGCGGAAGATCTATTGTTTCTGGACCAGGTAGAGGCGGCAGGTGCTCGCCGTGCGTATGCGCCGAAGGCCGTCGTGAACTGGAACATTCAGCCGGGCTGGTGGAAAACTTTCGAGCGCTTTGTGACTTACTCGCGCAATAACATTCGCGCCGGGCTCTGGCGTTCGTGGCAAGCGACAATTTATCTGCGTTATGCAGTGCTGTTGTTTTTGACGATAGTCGCGTTATTCAGGGGTCTCGTGTGGATCCTGGTTCCCACGGGTTTGTGCCTGTTGATGCTGTTGGCGAGGGGCGTGGTGGCCATCAAACGTAACCGACATAGTTATCCAGCATCGTTAACCACAAATCTGCTTCGCTTGATGGTTCTCGTACCCCTGCTGGCGATGATTGATCTTGCGGCGATAGTTGGCGGCCTTAATTGGCTGGTAAAAGATCGAACCATCATTCCGGCGCCAGCGGCAGGTGTTAGCCATGACACTTGAGGGACGGCGCGTGCTGTACATCTCTTACAACGGAATGTTGGAGCCGCTGGGCCAGAGCCAGGTCTTGCCATACTTGCGCGAGCTTTCAAAAATCGGCGTTCGCTTTACGCTCCTCAGTTTTGAACGCGACGCGGCGTTTGCGCCGTCCGGAAATGATCAGCGCGAAGCACTCCGTCAACGACTCGCGTTTGAAAATATTGAATGGCACGCACTGCGTTACCATCAGACGCCTTCAGTGCCAGCGACTGCTTACGACGTGATCGCGGGTATTCGTTACGCGAGGCGGCTAGTCAAACGGAACAATCTCGAAATGGTCCATGCGCGCAGCCATATTCCCGCAACCATCGGGCTGGCGCTGAAGAAGAGCCTGGGTCTGAAGCTGATCTTTGATATTCGCGGCTTGATGGCGGAAGAATATTTGGACGCCGGACATTGGCGCGAGGGGGGAATCCCGCATCGGTTGACGAAGTCAATCGAGGGCCGGGTGCTGGCCGCGACTGACGGAGTCGTCACGCTTACGAAAAGGATCTGGCCCATCATCAAAGAGTGGCCTGGCTTGCGCGGAAGAATCGTGGTTCACGAAGTCATCCCCTGCTGCATCGATCTCGAAGTGTTCAAATTTCGAGCGAGCGATCGCGAACAACGACGCCGGGAACTGGCGCTGGGCGATCGGTTCACGGTTATCTACAGCGGCTCGATCGGCAGTTGGTATCTTTCGGACAAGATGGCCGACTTCTTCGTGGCACTCCTCAAGTCTCGTTCGGATGCGCATTTTTTGTGGCTGACGCCGGGCGATCCAAAGATTGTCCACGACGAGATGGCGGCCCGCGGCATCAGTCAATCGCAGTACACTGTGCAGCGCGCAGCTTCCAGTGAGGTACCTTCTTATTTATCGGCCGGCGACGCTGGGATTGCATTTTACAAACCGGGGTTTTCGAAGTTGGCAACCTCGCCGGTGAAAGTTAGTGAGTATCTGGCGTGTGGGCTGCCGGTGGTGATCAACGCCGGCATTGGAGACTCGGACGCATTGATCGCCGGCGAAGGCGTAGGCACGCTGGTCCAGGCGTTTGACATGGAAAACTACACGCGCGCTGCGGCCGCCCTGGAAACTTTTGCGGCCGCGCCTGAACAAACGCGAACGCTGGCGCGCGACGTTGCCGTCCGACTCTTTGACCTGCGCACCGTGGGTCTGGACCATTACGCCAGACTTTATGGGACGGTTTTGGCAAGTCCGGATTTGAGTGATCAGCGGAAGTCTTCCTTATGAAAGTTTTGGGATTGGCTTCGTATCCAATCGAAGCTGCCGCCACGCGTTACCGGCTCGCTCAATTCGCCAAGCCTCTTGCCGATCGCGGGATCGTTTTGACCATCCGCCCATTTTTGAATTCCAAATTCTTTCAAATTCTGTATCAACGCGGCGCGATGCTGCGGAAGGCATTATTGCTGTCAGGTTCGGTTTTGCGGCGGGTGAAAGATCTACTGCTGCTGAGCCAGGCGGAAGTAGTGTTAGTCCAACGCGAGGCGATGATCTTTGGTCCACCCGTATTTGAATGGCTGGCTGTGCGCGTCTGGAAGCGTCCGATGATCCTCGATTTGGATGACGCAACTTATGTTTCCTATACTAGCCCTACCTACGGAAAGTTAGGCAAGACATTGAAATGGTTCACCAAGACTGACGATCTGATTCGGTGGGCCAGCGTGGTGACCTGTGGCAATCGCGCAATCGCTGAGTATGCGGAGAGCCAGGGCGCGACCACCAGGATTATTCCGACGGTGGTGGACACCGAAGTTTTTAGACCCGCGCCAAAGACGCCGCGCGATCAGTTGGTGTTGGGCTGGATTGGCACCCACTCAACATTTCCATACCTGGAGAGTATCTTTCCGCTGCTGCAGGAGTTGGCCAAAACGCACCAATTCAAACTGAAGATCGTGGGGGCGGGAAAATCCGCGGTGGCAGTTTCAGGGATCGAAGTAGAGAATCTCGAGTGGACGCTTGAGCGCGAAGTGCTCGACTTTCAATCTTTTGATATCGGACTGTATCCGATTGATCCGAAGTTGTATGCTGAGAAGTGGGCCGCGGGTAAGTCGGGATTCAAGGCCATCCAATACATGGCGGTGGGAATTCCGTTTGTCGCGGCGCCGGTAGGGGCGATGCAGGAAATCGGTGAGGCGGGCGTCACACATTTTAACGCGAGCACAAACGATGAGTGGCGCGTAGCGCTAACCTTGCTGCTTTCAAAAACGGAACTTCGTGAGCAAATGGGCAAGGCCGGCCACGATCATGTGGCAGAGCATTATTCACTTCCGAAACAGGCTGAGAAACTAGCGGAAGCATTACGCGAAGCCGCGGGCCGTAGATAGCACCGATTCAAATGAGTGGCACCAGTAAATTTCGCTTAGTCGTGCTCGCCGGCGTCGGGTTGCTGCCGAACTTTCTGAAACGGTCGTGCTACCGGTGGTTTTTTGGATACAAGATTGGAAAGCGAGTGCGCATCGGCTTCAGTATCATCGATGCCAAAGAATGCGAGATTGACGACGATGTCTCGATTGGACATCTGAACGCAATTGTCAGCGTCGGCAGGATCACCATTGGAGATCATGTTCGGATCCACCATTTGAATATTTTGCGAGGTGGCGATGAAATCGTGCTCGGGCGCTATGCGGAAATTTTCCGGCTGAATGAGATCAACTCGATACTCGATCCGATTCTGGTCAATCCGGTGGATCCGCGTTTCCACCTGGGAGAGGGCAGCATCATCACAGCCGGTCACAAGATTGATTTTACTGACCGCGTAACGATTGGCCGTCGATCGATTCTGGGAGGACGAAATTCGTCGCTCTGGACGCACAATCGGCAGCGCACCCGGCCCATCGTGATTGGTTCAAACGCTTACCTCGGATCTGAAATTCGAATCGCCCCCGGGGGGACAGTGCCTTCGAGATGTATTGTCGGGATCGGCTCGGTGATCACCAGCGAACTGACCGTCGAAGGCCAACTAATCGCCGGGATGCCGGCAAAGCCGATCAAGACGCTCGGCGCGGAAGATCAGTTTTTGATTGAACAGAAGACGCGGCCTGACTTACCTGATGACCTTTAGTTTTCAGTTGAAACATGAACGCTTTACTGACTTTGCTATATCTGATCCTTTGCGCCGGCATCGTGATCTTTGTGCCGACGCTGGTCGCGCCGTTTGTACAGGACTACGGTCCGGTCCTGGTGGCAGATACTGCCAGGGCCGTGCTCCTGTGCACTGCGCTGGCAATTCCCGCAGGATTTTTTGCTTATAAGCAGGGAGCTGATGGGCCATTCCTCTTACGATTGTTCATCGCAGCTTTGCTGGTCCGCATCCTGCTGGGGACTGTGATCTTCGTTTTCAAAGGTCAGGAATTTTTTGGCGGCGACGCCTTAACTTACGACTTTTACGGTCTGGCGCAGGCGCACGGATGGGGCGGCGAAAAATATTTCCTGGCGGTGGCCGACCGATTTACCGCCGGCGCGGGGTCGGGTTGGGGCATGGTCTATCTGGTCGGGGCGATCTATAGCATCGTTGGTCGGAACATGCTGGCGGTGCAAATGGTGAATTCGGTAATGGGCGCGGCCACGGCAGTCGTGATTTTCCTTTGCGCCCATCACGTTTTCCAAAACAGCCGGGTATCGCGACTGGCAGGCTACGCCGTGGCGTTCTATCCGTCGCTAGTGCTTTGGTCTTCGCAGGGATTGAAAGACGGCCCCATCGTGTTTTGCTTAGCGCTTTCGATCCTCGCCACTTTGAAATTGGGCGATAAGCTCAACTTCAAATACATAGTAGTCCTGGTGTGTGCGCTGATGTCGTTACTCAGCCTGCGGTTTTATGTTTTCTACATGCTTTGCGCGGCGATCGCGGGGGCTTTTGTCATCGGGATGCAAACCGTGACGGCCACCAGTTTTGCGCGCCAGCTGGCCGCGGTGCTGTTGATTGGATTGGCGTTGATGTATTTCGGAGTTACCCGCTCGGCGAGTGTTCAATTTGAGCGATATGGAAATCTCGAGCGAGTGCAGCGAAGTCGATTGGATCTGGCCCGCTCAGCGGATTCAGGCTTCGGCCGCGACGTAGACGTGTCAACCACTTCGGGCGCGATCTCGACAATCCCGATGGGGTTGATCTATTTGATGTTTGCTCCTTTCCCATGGCAAGTGGGCTCTTTGCGTCAAAGCATCACGCTTCCGGAGATGATTATCTGGTGGGCCTCTTTTCCCATGCTGGTTCTCGGGTTCTGGTTTGCGATCAAATATAAGTTGCGCATGATCTCTCCGATCCTGATCTTCACGGTCATGCTTACGCTCTCCTACTCGGTCTTCCAGGGCAACGTCGGCACCGCATATCGCCAGCGCGCGCAGTTGCTGGTGTTTTACTTTATTTTTGTCGCAGTTGGATTTGTCCTGGTAAAAGAAAAACGCGAAGAACGAAAACGCAAAATTTTGGAATCGGTGGAGGCCCAACGAGCCGCGACTGCCGCCGCGCGGGCCAGTCGGTCTGCGCGTTCGGCCGCAGACGCAAATCAAGGCGCTCCGGAGGATTCTGATCAGCCGTGAGGAATTAAAGGTTTCATTGAGTCCGCTGAAGAACTTGCCACAAACCGCTTTTCATGGACTTTGGACACTGCCGCGAAGCTTCGTTAAGATGAATCTTCAAAAAAACCAGCCCTTTTGCTTTGAGATTGGTTAACAAACGTGTGTGGAATTGTCGGCATAGTTAATAGCGATCGGACGGACATTGACCAGGCCCTGCTCGGCCGGATGTGTGACGCGATCCGTCATCGCGGTCCGGACGAAGACGGGTTCTACGTTAAGGGCGCGGTCGGCCTCGGCATGCGCCGGCTTTCGATCATCGATCTCAAGGGCGGTCAGCAGCCGATCCACAATCAGGATCGAACCGCCTGGATCATTTTCAACGGCGAGATTTACAACTACCGCGAACTTCGCGAAAAACTCGAAAAGCTCGGGCACACGTTTTATACAAATAGCGATACGGAAGCGATCGTGCACGCCTACGATCAGTATGGCGCGGATTGCCCCAAACATCTCGATGGCATGTTTGCCTTCGCGATTTGGGATGAACGCACGCAGGAACTTTTTCTCGCGCGCGACCGCGTCGGCAAAAAGCCGATCCTCTACGCGCAGGTTAATGGCCAATTCGTTTTCGGTTCAGAATTCAGTGCGCTGCTGCTCCACCCCGCGGTGGATCGTGAAATCGATACGGAGGCGCTGCATCATTACCTCTCTTTCATGTGCGTGCCGGCCCCGCTGACCGCCTACCGCTCGATCAGAAAACTGGAGCCCGGCCATTCGCTTAGACTGCGCAAAGGCGAGATCAAGCTGGAACGCTACTGGCAACCAGACTTCTCGCAAAAACTAAAGATTGGCGAAGCGGAAGCCGGCGAACGCGCAATTGAAGTGCTCCGCCAGGCTGTGAAAGCGCGCTTGATGTCTGAAGTGCCGCTCGGCGCTTTTCTTTCCGGCGGCATCGACTCGAGCGCAGTCGTCGCCCTGATGAGTGAACTATCCAGCGATCCGGTCAAGACGTTTTCGATTGGATTTGAAGAACAGGATTTCAGTGAACTGCATCACGCTCGCCGGGTGGCCGAACACGTCGGCGCCGATCATCACGAGTTCATTGTGCGTCCGGACGCCCTCGAAGTTTTGCCGACGCTGGTGGAACACTACGGCGAGCCCTTTGCGGATTCCTCGGCGATTCCGACTTACTACGTCGCGCGCGAAACGCGTAAGCATGTCACGGTAGCGCTCAACGGCGACGGCGGAGACGAATCATTTGCCGGTTATGAACGCTATGCAGCGATGCGACTCGCGGAAAGATATCACCGGATTCCGGCGATGTTGCGCGAATCTGTGGTGCGCCAGGCGGTCGGCTTGATTCCTTCTTCACCGACGAAACGCAGCCGCGTCCGAGACGTACAAAGGTTTTTGGGGGCGGCTTCGCTGCCGAAGGTCGAACGCTACCTGCGTTGGGTCAGCGTTTTTGACAAGGGCGCCAAACAGGAACTTTATTCAGACAGCTTTTTAAATGAAATGAAACACGCCGAGGCCGGCCAACTGCTCGAGCCATGGTTTGCGCGCGCGAATGGATCCGGGATTGTCGATGCCGCGTTGTTGACCGATATGATGACGTATTTGCCGAATGACCTCTTGGTGAAGGTAGACATTGCTACCATGGCAGTGTCCCTGGAAGCGCGCTCGCCGTTTCTTGACCATCACGTGATTGAGTTTGCCGCGAGCTTGCCCGAGAAATTTAAGCTGCGAGGGTTGACCACGAAGTATTTGCTGAAACGTGTGCTGCGAAAACTTCTGCCCCAGGAAAATCTGGACCGCAGAAAGATGGGGTTCGGCGTGCCGATAGGTCATTGGTTTCGGGGTGAACTGCAACCTTTTTTGCGTGAGACGATTTTGTCAGAAAAGGCGTTGAAGCGCGGACTGTTCAAACCTGAAGCCGTGAAACAAATGGTTGAGCTGCACGTGCGCAAGGAGCGCGACTCGTCGCACCAATTGTGGACGCTGATGATGCTCGAATTATGGTTCCAACGATTCATTGATTAGGCGCTCGGGGACGATCCTATCTATGCATCCTACGGAAATAGTCGACGTCGTGCGTAGTTGTCCCGCCTGCCACTCGAACCGTTCATTTTCGGGAGGCCTAGAGTCGGAATTTAAAATGTGTCTTGTCAGGAGTGCGGCAGCATTTACACTTCAACTCTTCCAACACCGTCAGCCGCGCTGGAAGAATTTGTTAAATCAATTGTTCAGAATCAGCCACACGGGCGATTCGTTGAAAATATGGGCAGAACGTTGATTCTTTTAGGAGGCTATTGAATTGAAAGGTGTCGTTTTAGCAGGTGGGTTGGGGACTCGATTGCGCCCTTTAACTTCGGTAACAAACAAACATCTATTGCCCGTCTACGATCGGCCGATGATCTATTATCCGATCCAGACGCTCGTGAACGCCGGCATTACCGACATCATGATCGTTACTGGTGGTAATTCCGCCGGTGACTTTCTCAAGCTGCTCGGCAATGGAAAGGCTTTCGGACTCAAACATTTGAACTACACCTACCAGGAGGGCGAAGGCGGAATTGCCGAGGCACTTTCCCTCGTCGAACATTTCGCGGCGCGAGAACCTGTCTGCGTGGTGTTGGGCGATAACATTATCGAAGGAAATATTACGGACGCCGTGGCCGCTTATCGCGAACAGGGTGTCGGCGCAAAGATTATCCTGAAGAAAGTTCCGGACCCGCATCGGTTTGGCGTCCCCGAGTTGGATGGACCACGGGTGGTGCGAATCGAAGAGAAGCCCGGCGCGCCCAAGTCGGAGTTTGCGGTGATCGGAATCTACATGTACGACGGAAATGTCTATGACATTATTCGCACACTCGAGCCTTCCGGCCGCGGCGAGTTAGAGATTACGGACGTTAATAACGCTTACATTGACCGGGAGGAAATGACCTGGGAAGAGCTCAACGGCTGGTGGACTGATGCGGGCACATTTGAGAGTCTCCTCCACGCGTCGAACCTGGTTGCCGAGACCGGGGCGAACAAGTTAGAGGCAAACCGGACGGCCGAGGTCGGCGGGAATTGAGCTTGAGCCGTGAAGATCGTTCGCATCATTGCCCGCCTCAATGTTGGTGGTCCAGCCAAGCACGTTATCTGGCTGACCAGCGGACTGCCGGAGCCCGAATATGAGTCGATCCTGGTAGCTGGAACCGTCCCGCCCGGCGAAGAGGACATGGGCTATTTTGCGACTGAATTGGGAGTGAAACCCGTCTTCATTCCCGAAATGAGTCGGGAGATTTCTCCCAAAGACGCGCTCACCGTTTGGAAGCTTTTTAGGTTTCTATTACGCGAGCGTCCGGACGTGGTCCACACCCACACCGCGAAAGCCGGTACGGTTGGCCGGCTGGCGGGATTGCTCTACCGCTGGCTTACTCCCGGTGCGTTACTGGGCCGCACCCGTCAATGCCGCTTTGCGCACACTTACCACGGACACATCTTCCACAGTTACTATGGCCCGCTCAAGACGCGGGTTTTCCTGCTCATCGAGAAGACTTTGGCCAGACTGATTACTGATCGCATCGTCGTCTTGAGTAAACAACAGCTACATGAAATTCACGAAGAGTTTGGGGTTGGGCGGGCAAGCCAGTTTGTGATCGTCCCGCTCGGTCTGGACCTCTCCGTTTTTTCTAATTGGCCCACGGGCGGGCAGCCATTTCGCGACGAACTGGGATTTGCGAAAGACGACATCGTCGTCGGCATCGTGGGCCGGCTGACTGAAGTGAAAGACCACGAACTGTTTCTGGCCGGCGTCGCGGAGTTTAAGAATCGCTTTCTAAACGACGCTGCCAGCGCAAGCGTACGCTTTGTCGTAATCGGAGACGGCCACTTGAGAGCGAGTCTGGAGCAGCGGGCCGCCGAGTTGAATCTTGCGGAGGATGTGAAGTTTGTCGGCAGCCGCCGCGACCTGGAGAATTTTTATCCGGCGCTCGACATCGTGGCGCTGACTTCCCGCAACGAGGGGACACCGCTGACCCTGATTGAAGCGATGGGAAACGCGCGTCCAGTTATTTCGACTTCAGTAGGCGGGGTGGTGGATTTACTGGGCGAGCCGGTCCTCAGTGAGGAAGCCGCCTCGTTTGCGATTTGTCAGCGCGGCCTCAGCGTGGCGCCGGGCGATGCGAAGGCCTTTGCGGCAGGGTTGGCCCATCTCGTCGCGAACCCGGCGCTGCGTCGCGAAATCGGCGAGCGTGGTTTACAATTCGTCACCAGCCACTATTCCAAAGAAAGACTGTTGGAAGATGAGAAGCTGCTTTACGCTGATTTGCTGAAGCACTAACGGGTGCGCTTGTCTTCGGCTCGCAAAGGGTCTGTCGGTTGGAGTCGAAGTTTTCTTAAACTTGGAATTTGCCGTTACGTTTTGGAGGGAGCTCAAATAATTTGCGTGTACTAATCACAGGTGGCGCTGGATTCATCGGATCGCATCTCGCAGATGCATATCTGCAACGAGGTGACGAGGTCTCGGTGATCGACGATCTCTCAACCGGGACCATCGAAAATATCCGTCACCTGAAAACAAATCCTAAATTCAGTTACACGATCGATTCCGTTCACAATCAACCCGTGACTGCCGAACTGGTGGACCAGAGCGACGTCATCGTTCACCTGGCCGCCGCGGTCGGGGTGAAGTTAATTGTCGAGAGTCCGGTCCGCACGATTGAAACCAATGTGCGCGGCACTGAAGTGGTCCTGGCCCTCGCCAACAAGAAGAAGAAAAAGGTCCTGATTGCATCGACCTCTGAAGTTTATGGCTTGAGCGCTGACGTCCCGTTTCGCGAAGACGGCAACCTGGTGATGGGTGCAACCACCAAGGGCCGTTGGAGTTATGCCTGCTCGAAGGCGATCGACGAGTTTCTGGCGCTGGCTTACTGGCGCGAGAAAAAATTGCCAACCATCATCGTCAGACTCTTCAACACAGTTGGCCCGCGCCAGACTGGTCGATATGGAATGGTGATACCGACCTTCGTCAGGCAGGCACTGGCCGGGCGTCCGATCACGGTTTACGGAGACGGCAAACAAACGCGCTGTTTTGGTTATGTTGGTGACGTCGTGGGGGCGTTGATCAAGCTGGTGGACCACCAGGAGTCAGTGGGGCAGGTCTTCAACATTGGTTCGACCGAGGAAATTTCAATCGTAGCCCTGGCGGAGAAGGTAAGGGAATTGACGGAGTCGAAGTCGGAAATTGTATTCACGCCTTATGATGAAGCTTACGAAGAGGGCTTCGAAGACATGCCTCGGCGCGTGCCCGACATTTCCAAGATCAATAAGCTGGTCGGCTTCAAGCCGGAGATGACCCTCGACGGCATCCTGCAAAGCGTGATCAGTTTTCACAGCGGCCAACCAGACTCGTTTGAAGATTAGAACTACGGTTTCTGATTGCCAAAACGGTGAGACGAGTGCATTTGGCCTGAACCCAACTTCCAACATGAGCGACACTTTTGAGGCTACCGAGAAAACGAAGTTGCGCCGGCTGCCGCTGCGCGGTTCCTACGATCGCGATCGGGTTTATCAAATTCTTGACGAAGCGTTCCTTTGCCACGTCGGCTTCGTTGTTGACGGGCAGCCGTACGTGATTCCGACCGGTTATGGCCGAATCGGCGACATGCTTTATCTCCATGGCTCCGCCGCGAGCCGCATGCTCCGCAACCTTGCTAAAGGCATCGAGGTTTGCGTCACCGTCACGCTCACGGACGGTCTGGTGCTGGCGCGTTCTGCATTTCATCACTCGATGAACTACCGTTCCGTAGTGGCGCTGGGCCAGGCGCGGGTGGTAGACGACGCGGAAGAAAAAATGAAAGCGCTGAAAGCGATCACAGAACAGATCGTTCCGGATCGCTGGGATGCAGTGCGCGGGCCGAACGAACGCGAGCTCAAGTCGACACTCGTACTGGCGTTGCCGCTGGTGGAGGTGTCAGCGAAGGTCCGCACTGGCCCGCCGATCGATGATGAAGAAGACTACGCGTTGCCCGTGTGGGCCGGGGTGATTCCGCTGCACTTGGAAACGTCGGCGCCCGTTAACGATCCGCGCTTGCCTCCCGAAGTGGAAACGCCCGCGCACGCACAAGGCTATCGCCGGAAGCGTTAGCCGAGGAAGGCATTCGATGGCGTTGGAAATGCGAACGAAATGTGAACGATGCGGTTGCGCTAACTCGCGACCTAATTCCCGAGAGATTTTACAAACACCGTCTTCAGATCCTGCGCTTCCTTAATTATCGCTCGGGTGCGAGCGAGCGATTCGCGACTATTTACGTCCACAACTCGAGTTCCGATGATCCGGCGAATCAGGCGTTGGGAAGCGAAATAGTAACGCGTCTCGACGCGTGGGCTTTCGTCGCTCGTGGCCAGATAGAAAATTAACTGACCCGCCGCGTTGAACAAAAATTCTCCCGTCTCTTCGCGGTTGGACATCCGGGTGACGAGTGTGATCTTCAACAGCCGGTCGGGGTATGGATTTTTTTCGCGATCTCCGAAGGTGTAATAAAATTTGTAAACG
>JANLZV010000135.1:0-3089 GCA_031366425.1 Pyrinomonadaceae bacterium
CAGTGAGCAGTGAGCAGTGAATAAACTCTCAATGATCGCGTGTGGTTTCGCTGTTTGCTTTTTATTTTTTACTATTCACTCTTCACTTTTACTTTTCACCTACGGTTCGTCTCTTCACTCCGCACCGCTCCTGCCCCAGAAGGATTTCAGAGTTCTCTAAATACGCCGCGCCGTCAGCCAGATATTGTCCGTCGCGGTTAATGCCGAGCTAAGAGACGACGCTGGCGTTGCATCGCGTAACATCATTCCGGGTAGCCGGACGAGTTTCGAAATCCTGCCGTTGTCCGCTTATCAATTTGCGGAGATTAGCAGCGGTGAAGGTCAAATCGTAGTGCAGCCGTAAAACCTGAACGGAAGCGCTCCACTTGAACGGCCGAGTCCGCCCCACGGCGCTCGGCCGTTCCAGCGTTCTATGCCGCCTGCTGATTGTTCGCTCCGCGTGTTACGATGAATGAAATTCGCAGGAGGTGCAGCAATGGGATGGGATGGAGACGATTTAGCTGGTCAGGCGGAAGAAGTGTTTGAGCGCCAGCAGGCGGCCGCGGATGCCCGCGCGCATCGAGGCACTTCATCGGTCGAAGAGCGAGCCAACAGCGCCAGGTTTGAAACGCTGCGGCTTTCCCGCTCGCGCATCATGAGCCAATTGGAGAAAGCCACCAGCGCCCCGCATCGGACGATGCTTGAGCGGGCCTTGAAGTCGATCAATGACGAGATGGCGCTCTAGCATCCTGCCATCTCCGACGCTAGACGCGTTTCAGGCCCTTCATAATATTCGCGTGCCCTTCGAGTATCTCCGCGGTGTGTGCAGCCTTCGGTTCGAGTGACCAATCACCGTGGTTAAACGTGCCGCCCAGAATAATTCCATCCCGCCGCGGAAACATGTAACTCGAACCGGAGAGGTAGCAATAATCAATCTCCGGTTGCGGCAAAAGCACTTCCAGTTGACCACGCACCGGACCCAGTTTTTGATCTCCAAAAAGATCTCTGGCGCCTAAGCCCGTGCAGTTAAAAACGATTGACTCAGTCAGCCGCGCAATCTCTTCGCGGTTGCCAAACTCCCTGATCACGATCTTGCCGCCGGCGCTATAGAAATCTCGCATGAGCGCGCGCAGGTAAGTATGCGGCTCGATCAGCATCGTGCTGTATTGGCGTGCGTAGTTGAAACCAAAATACCGTTCCGGATCGCGATGATCTTCAACTTGCGGATAAAGATCCGAGCCGCCCGCGAGTTCGTAGCTCAATGAAGCTTCTCTGAGAATGAGATCATAACTATCGATCCAGCGCACCCCATACTCCGGGCCCACCAATTCCTGGAAGGCGCGATTCGATAGATGCGCGGCCCGCCGGAATTGCTCGAGAAATTTGGGAGTTGCGATTTCCGCATCGTAAGCGGAAGTTGGTAACCATAAAGCGCCGGCAATATTCGACGTCGTCTGCGGCGGGATCGCCTTCGCATAAATTGTGACCCCACCGCCTTGGCCCTGAAGCCGACGTTGCAGCAATCGCGCGGTCGAGAGTCCCATCACGCCACTGCCCAATACCGCAAACCGCGGCGAAGATCTGTGCACTCCCCGCCCGGCTTTAGTTGTTAAAAAGTCCTTAGCGATATCCACCGCCTGCGACGATGTTCCCCACGAGAGCGTCACGCCCGCGCCGCCATGACCGTAGTTATGAACCAGCAGTTTGTCGCCCAAGCGCTCAGCGTCAACCACGAAGCCTTCCTCACGAAACGGACGCAGGCCGACGACGGTGCGAATGATCCGGTTGCGTGCAATTTTCACCGGCGCGAATTGACGCGCTTCAGCTGCGACTAGAGACGGCCTTGGCATTCCCAACGCTCGCGCGATCTCAACTCGCGAATGCGAGGCGCCGACTACTGGGCGACCCGCGGCCACGAATGCGCCGGCAGCCACCGCCCCACGAAGAAATCCCCTGCGATTAATTTCAAATCGATTCATAGCTTAAGCCGGCTCCTGACCTTTCAGTTTTCCGTCAATTAACAGTCCTGCGCTCAGCGCACTGAGCAGTGCGAGCACCATTGAAACCAGCATTACGCGTCGGTAACCCGTCACGAACGATTCATCGACGGCTCTCTTCAACGCCTGCCGCTGATCGGTGTCGGCAGTCCCAGGAATCTCAATTCCTGCCAGCTTCGTCCGCTGCACGTCTATGGCTTGTTTCACTTCGGGCGCAAGGCTCAGTTGAATTAAGCGCTGATCAAGATTCCTGTTGAAGGTCTGCAACATCACAATTCCAAGCACTGCGACTGCCAGCAGTCCCGCCGTGCGCGAGACGGCGTTATTAATTCCCGACGCGACTCCCGCCCGGTTCCGTTTCACCGAACTCATCACCGTCGTAGTTAGCGGGGCAACACTTATCGCCATGCCGAGTCCCAACACCACGACCGCCGGAAAAAACGTTAGCCAATAGCTACCGGCCTGGTCCACGCCCGGCCACATGAAAAGTGCAAACCCTCAACTCGCGATGACTGGTCCGATCACGAGCGGGGCCTTCGCTCCATAACGCTTCACGAGTCCGCCAGACCAGCGCGAGAGCACGAACATAATGCAAACGAAGGGCAGCAGCGCGGCGCCGGCTGCCGTCGCAGTGTAGCCCTGCACTTGAATCAAGTTGAGCGGCAGAAAGAAGAGTGCCCCGCTCAGCGCCGTGTAAAGAAGTAGTGTCAGCAGGTTCGCACCGCTGAAATTGCGAGATTTGAACAAGTGAAGCGGCAACATCGGATTGCTGGTGCGCACTTCGTAAGTCAAAAATGCGATGGCGGAAACCAATCCGCTGATTAGTGCGATCATGATCGCAGGGTGCTTGAAGCCCAACCGCGATGATTCAATCAACCCATAGGTTAACGCGCCCAAACTAAAAGTGCCGAGCCCTGCTCCTATCCAGTCAAGTCCACCCGACTCTTCGTCACGACTTTCAGGCACGTGGAGGTAAACCAGCGCGAGGACCACCAGGGCCAGCGGTAGGTTAATGAAAAAGATCGCGCGCCACGAAACGTTTTGAATCAGCCAGCCACCCAACACCGGACCAATTGCCGCCGTGATGGCGGTAAAACCCGACCAGGTGCCGAT
>JANLZV010000143.1:0-4490 GCA_031366425.1 Pyrinomonadaceae bacterium
CAAAGCATAGGCTGCTTCGCGGCGGACAAACTCGTCCTTGTCGCTCAATAAGGGAATCAGGATCGCCGCGCTCTCCGGACCAGGCAACGCAAGAATGGCCGAGGCCGCAGTCGCGCGAACACTTGGTGAGAGATCTGCGAGGGCCGAAATCGCCGCTCGCGAAGCATCCGGATGTCGCATCGCGGCAAGTTGAGAAACCGCGTCACGGCGTTCTTCCTGTTCGACGGAATTCAGCCGCGACCGTTGTCGCTCAATCTTTAGTTGAAGCGGAGTTAATGAATTCGACTGGCCGAACGCAGTAGACCTCGGCGCGGCGGTCGACACGATCATCAAGGCGACGATCGCCACCAGCCAAACGCCGCGTTGCTTGTATTTTTGAATAGTCATTTAGTCGCTGGTCGCGAAGATCGGCCCAATCCCTAGTCCATGCGAGACGTCACCGCATGCATCGTATCAACAATCAGCACGGCAATCGGCGGATAGATCACCAGATCAGGAATCAATATCACGGTTGACAACGAAAACAACATGTTCGACTGGGCCAGCTCAGTGCGATGTCGAAACAGCATCGAGAGGCCGTCAAAATATTCCTGGGCGTGCCAGCCAATGATCAATCCTGCCGCGACACTCACGGCGAATCCGACCAGCAGAAAAGCGTAAGCTGAGAAGCGCGTGTAGGGTTGTTCAGTCTTCTCCTCCTCAGACATGAGCGACTCGCGAGCTGCCTTGGGTTTGTAAGTGTAGTGGTCGAAGTATTCACGCAGGCGCGTTGCCAGGTGCCAAACGCCAATCACAAAAAGCGTAAGTACGATCGCCCGGCCGGCATAGTTGAAAGTCTCCCAAAAGTGAGGGCGGATCATGGCCACGAAGAAAGTCGAGAGAAACAAAGAGACTGTTGTGAAAACCGCGCGCTGGCGTTCGCGGGTTTCCTGCCGGTCCCTTTCCAGGACTTCATCGACCACGCGGTCCCAACGGGCTTGTACCGCAAGATTACGCGCTCGCTGCGCGTGCGGATTACTCGAACGGAGAATGGATTCGCCACCGCCGGCTGACAAGGTCGTGAGTTGATTATCGTAGTAGGCACGTTCCTGTGGATCGATCAGAACGCGATAAGCTTTCGAGAGCAAGTCAAACTCGCGAGCGGCGCCTTCGGAACCAGCGTTAAGATCCGGATGACGTAACCGCGCCAGTTTTCGATAGGCCGATTTTACCTCAGACTTCGAAGCAGTTCGCCTGACTCCCAAAACTTTGTAGTAGTCGGTCACCGTGGTCTTGTGACTCCCGTTTGGAGGGGGTTAATTCATAGCCGCCTTTGGGCCACTGGCCGAGATTATAGCACCACTGGCAGTTGCGGGAAGTCAGGAAACGAGGCCATGGGACACAGTTTTGCTAACGATTCTTCTGACATTCCTGAAGAATTCACCAGTTCCGAACAATGACGTGTTAATCAAACGGACCGTGGCTTACGATCCGCCGTCACATTTTCGCGCTGCCCGCGTCACGATCCGGATCAGCGTTCGGACTGCGATTCCGGTCGGCCCCTTTGAGCGGTAGGGTTTCGCCTCGTCACCCCATGCCGTTCCCGCGATATCGAGGTGCGCCCAAGCTACGCCGTCCGCAAACTCCTTGAGAAACGCTGCTGCGGTAATGGTGCCCGCGCGGCGTCCACCCACGTTCTTAATGTCGGCGATGTCAGATTTGATTTGTTTGGAGTATTCCTTGTCGAGCGGTAACTGCCAAAACTTTTCTCCCGCCTCTTTTCCAGCAGCGATCAACTCATCAATCAGATCCTGATCCGTGCCGATCACTGCCGTGTTCACATCACCGAGCGCAACCGAAACCGCCCCTGTGAGCGTCGCCAAATCGATGATGGTGGTCGCGCCGAGCTTTTTCGCATAAGCGATTGCGTCGGCGAGAATCAACCGGCCCTCTGCATCCGTATTGATGACTTCAATCGTCTTGCCGGTCATCGCCCGCACCACGTCTCCAGGTTTAGTCGCCTTACCCGAAGGAAGATTCTCAGTACACGGCACAACTCCCAGCACCGGGATCGAAGGCTTGAGATTTCCGATGGCCCGCATCGCGCCGATGACAGTGGCGCCGCCGGTCATGTCATACTTCATCAACTCCATGTTTTCGCCGGGCTTTAAGGAGATTCCACCAGAGTCAAACGTGACTCCCTTGCCGACGAAGGCGAGTAGTCCATTCTTTGCTTCGTCAGCGTTTGGCGGCGTGTATTTCAAGATGATCAACTTCGCCGGCTCTTCCGATCCGCGCGTCACGCTCAGCAGCGAGCCCATGCCTTCCTGTTCCATGCGCGCTTCGTCGAGGACATCGATGCTCAGGTTAAATTCGGTGGCTACTTCGCGCGCGCGTTCGGCCATGATCGACGGCGTCATGGAGGCGCCAGGTTCATTGGCGAGATCTCGGGTGAAGTTTACTGACTCACCGATCACCTGGCCGCGTAGGGCACCACGTTTCAGAGCGGCCTCATCGGCGCCGTCAATCGCAATCACGAGTAGATCGATCTCGCGCTCTTCTTTGTCGGAAGTACGATATTTGTCCATTTCAAAGAGCGACATCAGTGAACCCTCAACGGCGGCCGCCGCCACCTCTTCCGGGTTTCCCTCGAGCCGAGGCACAATCGCGATCGACTTGACGCTCTTTCCTCTCAACGCTCGGGTAGCCGTGCCGGCCATGTGCGACGCGCCAGCCGCGTTGTAATCCGCGCGTTCCCCTACTCCGACCAGCAGGATGCGTTGCGCTTTGAGGTCGCGATTGTTGACGAGATGAAGAAAGACCGTTTCGCCCTCTTTACCTTTCAACTCCTCTGAAGCAACCACTGACTTGATCACCCCGCCGGTGATCGCATCCAAATCCATTAAGAAACCGTCATCGGCGTTTTCGTCTTTGAACACCGCAATCGCGAGGGCCTGGACCTCGATGTCTCGATAGCTACCATTTGAACTTTCAACACGCATATTTTCCCGTTACTCCTGAATCAATCTTTAGATTTGTTCTTACTTGTTTCGTTCTTTAAGTTGCGCGCGCGTTTCTCGATCTACGGTGCGCCGCATTTCTGTTTCTCGCTTGTCATACATTTTCTTGCCGCGGGCGATCGCTACCTCAACCTTGATCCGGCGGTGTTTAAGATAGACGCGAGTGGCAACCAAAGTCATTCCCTGTTTGACGGTCGCCTCGCCGAGTTGCTCAATTTCTTTTCGATGCAGTAATAACTTACGCGTCCGGAGGGGCTCATGGTTTTCGCGATTTCCGTGAGCATACGGCGAAATGTGGGCATTCAACAACCAGGCTTCCCCATCTCGCACCGCCACATAACCCTCCTTGAGCTGCACGCGTCCGTCCAAAACGCTCTTCACTTCCGTGCCCGTGAGCGCAATGCCCGCTTCGTATTTTTCCAGAATGTGATACTCGTGATACGCCGCTCGGTTGGATGCGAGCAGTTTCTCTTCTTTTGCGTCAGCCATTACTAAAGTTTGTCAAACACTCCTCAAGTGACCATCATACCAAAGGCCCTCATCTTTCAAAGGACGGGTCATTAACTCATCGACCGCCGCTCGTGCCGGTTTTTTTTCATAAAGCACATCATGCACTACATTCGTTATCGGCAACTCAACACCCCGGAGATCCGCAAGTCGCTTCACGGCCAACGTCGTCCTGACGCCTTCAGCCACTTCATTCATCCCAGCCGTCACTTCTTCAAGGCTGCGTCCCTTCCCTATTTCCTGACCGACGTAACGATTACGCGAAAGGCTCCCGTGGCAAGTCAGCACCAAATCACCTAAACCGGTTAGGCCCATCAGCGTTTCCAGTTTCGCGCCTTCGTTGAGCGCAAGTCTCGTCATTTCAGCCAAGCCTCTCGTGATCAGCGCCGCGATGCTGTTGGAACCAAAGCCCAGCCCGGCGACCATCCCCGCGGCGATCGCCATAACATTCTTAACTGAGCCTCCGAGTTCGGCGCCAATCACATCGTCGTTCGTGTAAATACGCAAGTTCTCAAAACTAAGGGTTGATTGAACGAGCCGCGCAGCCTCGGAGTTTTCACTTGCCGCCACAATCGCAGTTGGATGGTTCTGAGCCACCTCACGCGCGAATGACGGACCCGAGAGGCAAACAAATCTCGCCGCCACGCTCTCCGAAATCACTTCGCCGGCGATTTGAGAGATTCGCTTCCCGGTGTCAACCTCGATTCCCTTGGTCGCGCTAACAATTATTGACCGACCCGGTAATTCCGGAGCGATTGCGGTCAACAATTCTCGAGTGGCATGCGACGGCGCTGCCAGCACCAGAAAATCTACGTCATCAATGGCGACCGGGATTTCGCTAGTCGCCTTGAGGTTGTCGGGCAGAAGCACGTCCGGAAGGTAAACCGAATTCAGGTGATGGGCGTTAATCGCCGCAACTACCGGAGCATTGCGCGACCAAATACGCACATCGTGATCAGCCCGCGCCGCCACGAGTGCGAGCGC
>JANLZV010000157.1:0-6588 GCA_031366425.1 Pyrinomonadaceae bacterium
CAGATACCAGACGGCTACGGTTAAATGACTGCGATGGGTGAAATCTTCTTTGCTGGTCGTGCAGGATTCAAATCCGTTGACCACCGCCTCAATCTCCTTTTCACTTTGGTAGTTCATCAGTCATCTCCAGGGTGAAAAACAAAAAGCGAGGCGGACCGAATAAACGATCCGCCTCGCGTTACGAAAATTTTTGTGAAGTCTTTATTTAGCCGCGGCTGCTGCGTTTGAGCGAATCGTCAAACGGGATTTGTAACGCGCTGCCGCATTCCTATGCAACGCACCTTTCTGCACAGCCTTGTCGATCGTGGAAATCGTCTCAGGCAACAACTCTTTGATCTGGTTCGCATCACCCGAGCTCATGGCCACGCGCAAGTTCTTAATCGACGTTCGCAAACGGCTGCGGTTGCCGCGATTGATCTTTCGGCGCGCTTCATTCTGGCGCATGCGCTTTTCTGCTGATTTATGATTAGGCATTCACAATCTCTCCGACTAACTTCTGCTGAATAATAGTTGTGTCAATCAGTGTACACGATGACGCTCAACGCGCAAGTGACGGAGTATAGGAGAGCCCTCGGGGAGTGTCAAACGCAGAGGCCAGGCGGAAGGCGTCACTACAATGCAAATGCGACTGCTTTATTTGACAGCTATTCAAGGGTGTAGTAGCGTCAAACTTACAGGATATG
Organism: Pyrinomonadaceae bacterium; assembly: GCA_031366425.1. Lineage (GTDB taxonomy): Bacteria > Acidobacteriota > Blastocatellia > Pyrinomonadales > Pyrinomonadaceae > PSRF01. The sequence goes on from JANLZV010000157.1 coordinate 684, forward strand.
CCAGCAATTTCAAGCCACTCACCGTTCCGCACTCCCACAAGGATCGCATCAAAAACTTCGTCACCGGCAGAAAGCGAGCCCGTCTCCATTTGAAACAAATCGAACTTCCACCTCGCGGTCTGGAAACGCTTTTCGGTGTTCACGACCAAAACATTAAGTATCTCGAGTCGCTGCTCGCCGTGCGTATCGACGCACGTGGACAAGACGTTTCGATCGACGGCGAGCCCGCCGACGTGGCGACCGCCGAGCGAATTCTCGAAGACTTCTCCGCGCTCTTCCGCGAAGGTCGCACGTTCACCGATAAAGAACTGCGCGAGGCCTTCGCCCAAATCGCTGAAGATCGCGCTTACAGTTTGCGCGACTATTTCACTAAGGCGCGGTTCAACCCTTCAGGGAAGAAACAGGTTGCGCCCAAGTCAGCGAACCAACGCAAATACATTCAGGCGATCCAGGAGAAGGACGTCGTCTTCGGGATTGGCGTAGCCGGAACGGGCAAGACGTATCTTGCCGTAGCCTTGGCGGTGCAGGCGTTGATTCTCAAGCAGGTCAATCGAATTGTGCTCGCCCGGCCTGCGGTCGAGGCGGGTGAGAAGCTTGGATTTCTACCGGGCGATCTGCAGGAGAAAGTAGATCCTTATCTGCGTCCGCTTTACGATGCGTTGTTTGATCTGATGGACTACGAGCGGGTAACCAAGCTGCTCGAAAAACAAGTGATAGAAATCGCACCGCTCGCCTTCATGCGCGGACGGACGCTTTCCGATGCATTCATCATTCTCGACGAAGCCCAAAATACCACGAGCGAACAGATGAAGATGTTTTTGACGCGCATCGGCTTCGGCTCAAAGGCGGTGATCACGGGTGACGTCACCCAAGTGGACTTGCCGGCTGGAAAACGAAGCGGACTGATTGAAGCGCAACGTGTACTGGCGAACATTGAAGGAATCGAGTTTGTTCACTTTACTGACAAGGATGTCGTCCGCCATAAGATGGTCCAGATGATCATCCGAGCCTACGAAGAACACGCCTCCAGGAAGAGTCACATTTAAACGAAAGCAGAAACGCGATCGAGAGGAGGGCTCGTTCTTCTAACGGCCGGGCTTCTGCTGTTGAATAATGATTGAAGTAGTAAATCGGCAGCGCAAACTGAAAATTGACTGCCCGCGCTGGCAATCTTTTGCTGAAAAGGCGTTATGCGTTTTGCCGGGAACGCCGGCGGGGGCGACCGTAGCTTTTGTTTCTGATCGCGCGATGCGCGCCTTGAACCGTCGCTGGCGCGGCCTCACTGGGACGACTGACGTGCTGTCCTTTCCAGCCGAACAGGATGAGTTTGAAAAGACCGAGAGTCCGACGCTCGGCGACGTCGTCATTTCAGTTGAGCAGGCAGCCCGGCAAGCGAAGGAAAACAAGCTGGCATTTGAAGATGAAATTGCGCAACTTATTTTACATGGCCTGATTCATCTTTGCGGCTATGATCATGCGACGGACCATGGCGAGATGAATCGGCTGGAGCTGCGGCTGCGTCGCCAGCTTGGAATCGCGGGATAAGCAGGCAGCGAAGTATATGAGGCGCGTAAACCGGAAAAAACAAATGAAAAATCTCCCTGGTCAGTCTGCCCTATTTACCATTCAACGTTCACGCCTTACTATTTACCGATAGATGCAGATTGAGATCATTCTCGCGTGCCTGTTGCTGATTCTATTGTCGCTGCTTGCTACAGTAGATATGGCTTTTGGGCAGTTGAGCGACGTGGGCCTGCGCCGGCTGATTACCGGAGCTGAGGAGCGTTCCAAATTGCGCTCATCTGCGTTTCTCAAGCAAGTGCTCGAGAATCGGCCGCGTTTTAGCTTCGCAATCTCGGCGACAATTCAGATTCTGCTAGTCGTCCTCGCGGTCCTCGTTACATCAATTTCACTAACGCTGTTTCAGGATCGACGTTTTGTGCTAGTCGGACTTCTGGCAGGTCTGCTTCTCGCCGGAGTCTTTCGCCAACTCCTCCCACTATTTCTTTCCACCCGCGATCCGGAAGGAACCCTCCTGTTTCTGTTGCCGGTTATTCGTCCGCTGCTGCCCCTGATGGCGTTTGCGGCCGATCCGTTTCACAAGTTGTTTGATCGTTCGCGGCGTAAAGAACAGGAATTTGAAAACGGCGACGAAGAGGAAGACCAGGACACAGTCGATGACATTCAGGCGCTGATCGATGTCGGCGAAGCTGAAGGCATTTTGGAAGAAGAAGAAGGCGAACTGATTCATTCGATCCTGGAATTTGGCGACACGCGAGTCAGCGAAGTGATGACTCCGCGGCCGGACATCGTCGGGGTGCCGGCTGGCGCGTCAGTCCGCGAGGCGCGTGATGTGATGATTGAATCGAAGTATTCGCGTTTGCCGGTTTATCGAGAACAAATCGACAACGTCGAAGGACTGATCTACGTGCGCGATCTGCTCGAGCGTTGGGCGAAAGGCGACGAGCATGGTCCAATTGCACCGCTGGTCCGAACCGTCTACTTTGTTCCCGAAACAAAACCTGTCGCCGAGTTGCTTGCAGAGATGCAGAAGGTACACGTGCAACTCTCGATGGTGATTGATGAGTATGGCGGTGTTTCCGGCCTCGTCACCGTGGAAGACATTCTTGAAGAGATCGTCGGCGAGATTGAAGACGAAGACATCGGGGGCGAAGAGTTAAACGACATCATGGCCCGCGAAGATGGATCTTATGAGGTGCAGGGCTCGACTGAAATCGGAAAGATTGAACGTCTCTTCGATATGGAAATTGAGGCCGACGACTTTACGACAATCGCCGGACTGGTAATTAACGCCTCCGGCAAGGTACCGCAATCTGGCGCGCAATTGACTTTCCGTGGGCTCGATGTCGAAGTGCTGGAAGCCGATGAACGCCGCATCGGCCGGCTGCTGGTGAAACGGGCAGTCGCAGAAGATCTAAACGGCGATCGTACTTCGAGTTGAACCTAAGGGCGTCGCCGAAAGCGAAGGACAGCAAGGACAGCATGGCAAAACGAACAAGCAAATTCCTGGGCGGCCGCAGAATCGATCCGGCTCCGATAACTTCGCGGACGTCCGTCGTTGAGCTGGTTGACGAAGCATTCATCGCTTACAACGGCGCCCGCCTGCGTGAAGCCTGTCAATTGTTTACCCGGAAAATGCTGGAACCGGAAGTGACCGTGGGCATGTCGCTCACTGGCGCGCTCACGCCCGCAGGCCTGGGCATCTCGGCGCTGATCCCACTGATCAAAGCCGGCTTTGTCGATTGGATAATTTCTACCGGAGCCAATCTCTATCACGACACTCACTTCGGCATCGGCCTGGCAATGCACGAGGGTCGGTCTGATATTTCCGACGTGGTGCTGCGCGCTGAAGAAGTCGTGCGTATCTATGACATCTTCTTCGACTATTCAGTCCTCCTGGATACCGACGCTTTCTTTCGTCAAATCATCACTGGACCAGAGTTCCAGAAATCCATGTCAACCGCGGAGTTTCATTACCTGTGCGGTCGATACGTCCACGAGCGCGAACGCAAACTGGGACTAAAAGAAAAGTCATTGCTCGCAGTGGCCTATGAATATGGCGTACCGATCTACACCTCGTCACCGGGCGACTCCTCGATCGGCATGAACGTCGCTGCGAAGGCCTTGCAAGGTAACAAACTCGCTTTCGATCCTTCTCTTGATGTGAACGAAACGGCCTCGATAGTGTTGGCCGCAAAACGACGCGGCGGCAGCGTTAAGACAAGTGGCAGCAAGAGCAACCCCAAAAAGAACCCTGGGCTGTCTGCCTGCTTCATTCTCGGCGGCGGCTCACCAAAGAATTTTTTGTTGCAAACTGAACCGCAGATCCAGGAGGTGTTGGGCATCGATGAACGCGGTCACGACTATTTTCTGCAAGTGACTGACGCGCGACCCGACACCGGCGGTCTCTCGGGAGCCACGCCGGGCGAAGCGGTCTCGTGGGGCAAAGTTGATCCTGATCGTTTACCCGACGCGGTGGTTTGCTACGTCGACTCAACTGTCGCACTTCCGATCATTACGGCTTATGCTCTTGCGAAGCACAAACCGCGGAAGCCGAAGCGGCTTTACGATCAGCGCGGGGCCTCAATGGATCTACTGCTGTCGGAATATAAGAAATCGAAGAGACGTTAAGAGTGTCATGCCCAGACCTTGCGGTCTGGTGACGGCGGCATTTCTGCGTTCAACGAGCGAGAGGGTTTCACAGCGACATGGCGAGAACACTAATCACGGCAAACCCGCCGCCAACCTATGACTGCGATAAGTGCGTGGCCTACTGTTGCTCGGTCTACGAGCGCGTGCAAGTGACGCCGAAAGACGTTCGGCGTTTGGCGATCCACTTCAAGATCACGCCTGAGGTGGCGGCCGCCCGCTTTACCAAACTCAACGGCAAAGAACGAATTCTGAGACGTCGGGCCGATCGCTTATTCGGGCAGGCATGCATGTTCCTAAATCAGGACACCCGCAAGTGCACCATCTATCATGGGCGGCCGGACGTTTGTCGTGAATTTCCGGATGACAGCCGTTGCGCTTATTTCGATCTAATTGAGTGGGAACGAAAACAACAGAATGATCCCGACGTAATTCCGCTGGTAAATATTACCTTCCGAGATTGAAAGCAGACACACCTTGAGAACAAAAAACGCCGGCGCTAACTCAAGCGCCGGCGTTTCGCATTATCGCGATTTTGTATTCGATTTAGTCTTTGCCGGCGATCTCGGTCATGCGCGGTGCGCCTTGCGGCACCTGGCGGAATCCGTCAATCCTGGAAGTCCAGTACTTGTTGAATGGAGCATAGACCACGCCATGATGGCGCGAGGCGTGATAGAAGCCATTTTCGTCAACCACGATCCCAACGTGCGCGAGATTGCTGAAGAAAACGAGCGTGCCAAACTTAAACTTCTCTTCGGCGGGCGGAGCTGTGAAGCGGGCCCAGAGAGTCCGCGCGCTGCCGCGTTCAAAGTCGATGCCTAACGAGTGGTAAGTGCTCCAGACAAAACCTGAGCAATCGAAAGCCGACGGTCCGGTCGCTCCCCACGAATAGGGCGCACCCAGGCGTTGATCGATCGCCGCGCTCATCGATTGTCTAAATTGCAGTGCAAATGGTGATTTTTCACTTGCAGGCTTGGCTCTATTGATGTCTTCTGCAGAAGCCAGCGAGATGATCACCGGATCTTCGTCGTCTGGTTCGACCACATCCAGCGATTCAAGGGTTGGAGCTTCATGGCGTTGACGAGTCTCAAAAGACTGCGCGGTGGCCGAAAGGGAAAATATGCCGAGGGCTAAGCAGGCCACGAGGGCAGAGGGGAACAAATTTTTCAAATTCAAAGGGGTTTAGTTACCTTTTCTAAAATTTATTATTACTGAACCGGCGGGAGGAACAACCGACGGAAATGAGTTTAGGTGCTGAAGCAGTTGGAAACAAGACGCAATGTGACTGTTTCGTGACGAATCACACACGAACAAAATTAAGCGACCCAAAAGAGGTCACCCAAGTGTCACTGGATGAATCGCGTTCTATAACGATTTGGACGTAAGCGTTTTACCGCCAAGCAGGATCAGTCAATGTGAAGTCAGAAATTAGCGCCGTGGAGCCGAATGGCGGAACAAATTAAATGCAAATAAGATTGTGAGCAAGACTGTCAACGACGCTACCTCGAACATTTCGCGATAATCGAAGACAAGCTGAATGCAGACGAGATTCCGAATTGACCCGAGATGATCGTGACGGATTAAAGAGCCTGGTTGGCTGCCTGGTAATTCAATCCCACGGTAATTATTTTCTGCAACAACTGATCGTAGGGAATGCCGCCGTGTGCAGCGGAGTCTGCGAAGTCTTCACCTTCGGCGATTTGTGGGTTGGGATTCGCTTCGAGCAGGTAGAACT